>DATLLB010001045.1:0-6018 GCA_035538075.1 Enhygromyxa sp. | reverse complement strand
GCATCCACGCGGCGGTCAGCGGGGCACGATCGGCGCTGCGACAGTTGCAGCCGTCCTCGTCCGAGATGGCCGCGTCGTCGCCAGTGCCGGAGGTGTCGTCGGCGACATCATCCCCGCTGCTCCCGTCCTCGCCGCTTTCGCCCGATTCCTCGCTGGGATCGCCATCGCCATCCCCGGAATCGCCATCGCCATCCCCATCACCGTCGCCGTCGCCGTCGCCCGTATCGCCGTCGCCGTCCCCGGAATCGCCATCGCCGTCGCCGTCCCCGGAATCCCCGTCGCCATCACCATCGCCATCGCCATCACCGTCACCATCGCCATCACCATCCCCACCCATGCTCCCGATCACCACCGGCGGCGCGATCAACAGCCCCGCGTCATCCGGCAGCGACTCATAGCTCGCGACATTGATCACCTCCGTCCCATCCGGCACGTCTCCGAGCACCGCGTCGAACACCACCTCGCTCGCACCGCCTGGCGCGATCACGATCTCCTGAATGATCAACGCCTCGGGCGTCGACTGATCGACCCCACCGCCATCATCGACCATCGACCACGACGCGATCGCGGCCGGCATCAGGTCCTCGAGGTTCACGCTCCCGGGCGCGTCGCCGTCGTTCTGCAGCAGGATCGTGTAGCGGACGACATCCCCAGGGCTCGGCCCGCCGCTCTGATCGGCGTCGTCCTGCAGCTCCCAGCTCTTCTCGGAGCTGACGGCGAACAGCGGCGCGAACACGTTCACGCCGACCACGTTGTAGGCGATCCAGTACTTGTCGCCGCCACCTTTATACGTGGTCTCGACGCTGGTGTCGCCGACCGAGAGCGCGTCCGAGATGTCGAACTCGTCGATGTCGACCCCGAGCGCGTTGTTCTGCGGCGGGGTCGTGGTGTTGATCGTGTGGTTGAACGGGTTGTTGGCGGGGTTGAGCGCGTCGGCCAGCGCAATGCCGAGGTTGCCGGGCTTGCCGACCACGTCGACGCCCTCGGCCCCGGCTCCGCCGACGTCGCCCTCGAGCCCGTACCAGGTCAGATCGCCGGCCGGCGGATCGTCGACCTCGACCTGATCGAGGACCACGAGCTCGCTCGGGTTGCTCTGATCCCACATGGTCAAGAGCCCGTCGTAGATGCCGATGCGGCGGGCCGGCAGCGACGGGGCGGTGAACACCAGCACGATCGAGAACGAGGCGTTGTTGGTCGAGCCGTTGTTGATCAGCGCCGCGAAGTCGTCGACCGAATACTCGCCGACCAGGCCGTCGATCAGCTGCGTGACCTCGGCGCGGCACAGCTGAATGTCGTAGCTCTGCGCGGCCGCGTCGGAGCAGTAGCAGACCTCGGCGATCACCTCCGACTCGCCCTGGCCCGGCGCCGCGAAGCTGACGGTGTCGTCGATGGTCCCGCCGTTGCAGTTGTCGTTGGTGATCGAGCCGCCCCAGTACAAGAACGCGGCGCGCAGCGAGGGCTCGGCCGGGAGATCGGCCGGCGTGATCTCGGTGATGGCCGGGTGCACGAGCTGATCGACGTTGGTCCCGTCGGCATCGGGCCCGTCGGCGGCCATCGCTGCCCCGGTCGCGAAGAAGTCGACGTTGCCCCCGTACGAGAAGCGCTGCACGAGCGGCTCCTCGGCGCGAGCAGGCGAGGCGAGCAACAGCGGGAGCAGAGCGGCAAAGGGCAGGGTGAGCCGGCGAACCATGGGCGGGATGGTACGCCCACGTGCACACGCGCCGATTGCAGCTCGGTGACATCGAGCCCGCCCATCGACCCGTCTCGCGGATGTGATTTGAAATACTAATTGGTCATCTGATAAAAGCGGCCGATGGCCCCCACCCACCGCGCGTTACCGCTCCTCGCTCTGAGCCTCACTGCTTTCCTGTCCAGCGGCTGTGCCACGTTCCGCGACGCCAACACTCCGCTCGAGGAGGCCCACATCGCGCTGGAGGCCGGCGACGAGGCCAAGGCCGAGTCGCTCTACCGCGACGCGATGCGCTCGAAGGGCAAGCACAGCGAAGAGGCGCGGGCGCTGCTGATCAACCTGCTGGTCAACCGCGGCGGTCGGCTGATGGAGCAGGGCAAGGCCGACGACGCGATGGAGCACTACCGCGAGGCGCTCTCGCTCGATCAAGCCCGCGACGAGAGCCGCATCGCCTACGCCCGCGCCTTGATGAAGGCCGAGCGCTTCACCGAGGCGATCGACGTGTTGATGGAGGGCAAGAGCTGCCGCGGGTGCAAGAGCTTGATCTCGGTCATCTACCTCGAGCGTGGCAACGCCGAGGTCCGCGATGGCGAGTACGCCGACGCGCTCGAGGACTACGACATGGCGCTCAGCATGAGCCGCGATCCGCTGACCGTGCTCGCCAAGGTCGACGTCTACACGATCGGCAAGTACGGCACCGCAGCCGAGGCGGTCGGGTATCTCGATCAGGCGCTGCGGCTGATGCCGGTCGATCAGATCGGCGCGCAGCAGGTGTGGTGGGAGAAGCGGACGGCGGTGCTCTACAACGCGGCGATCAGCGGCGAGCACGGCGTGCTCGACTCGGCGCTCGCGCTCGAGGATCCGCGCAGCAACGTCGACCCAGCCCGGCGCACGCTCGATCGCCTGCAGCTGCACATGTACGTGGCCTCGCTGCAGATCTATGTGAAGGCCTACGAGCTCGGCACCGAGCGAGGGCTGCGGACCTACGCCGAGGCCAAGGGCGCGGTGCCGGAGGCCGAGCTGGCCAAGCTGCGAGAGACCTTGATGGGGCTGTTCATGCAGCGAGTCGCCACCCACTTCGCCGACGACGATGACTCCGCCGCTCGGGCTGCGCTCGCGCAGGCGCTCGAGCTCGATCCCGACAACCGCATCTTGAATTTCCAGCACATCATCGCGACCGCGGCGCGCAACACCGGCACCGCGCGGCAACTGCTTTCCGGGTTCGAGTCGGACCCCGAGTACAACCGCGTGCGTGCGCTGGTCGAGACCGTGTACGCGCGCAAGATGATCGGCATCGGCCAGCTCAGCGCGGCTCGGACCGCGGTCGAGAAGGCCGAGCGCTACGACCCGACCTTGCTCGAGACCCACCTCGTGCGCGCCGAGCTCGAGGCCGAGTCGCGGTTCCCCGAGCTGAAGAAGACCTGGGCCGAGAACTTCCGCGAGATCGCGACCTACAGCTATCCCGGCGGCCGCATCAACAACTACGCGCGCGCGCTGGCGGAGCTGCGCTTCATCCAGGCCAAGTTCGACGACGCGGCCGCGCGCGACTACCTGCGCGCGCCTGCGTTCCAAAAGCGGGTCGAGCAGCTCGAGGCCAAGATCAAAGCCTTCTATCCGTACGAAGCCGAGCTCGCCGACGCGGCCGACAAGACCACCTTGGTGTTCGCCCGCGAGGAGTCGGGCGAGTACGAGGTCAAGGTGCAGACGCCCAAGGGCGAGCAGTCGATCAAGGTTCCTGGCGAGTCGCAGATCGAGCTGCCGCTCGGCGCTCCCGGCTTCGTGATCGTCCACGGGCCCGGCGGTCGCAAGGCGTTGTTCGCCGAGCCTGGCGTGAAGATCGTCGTGAAGGTGTGAGCCGGCGGTGTTGACGCGGCTGTCGATGTGTGCGCGTTGGGGCTAGCCTTGGAGCATGAATGCTGAGGCGCCAGCGCGACGCATGACCCGTGCCGAGTACTGCGCCTTCGAGCGCGACACGACGATCAAGCACGAGTACATCGCCGGCGACGTGTTTGCGATGACCGGCGGCACGCTCGAGCACAGCCGGCTCGCGGGAAAGATCATCCAGCAATTGTCGAACCGGCTCGAGGGTGGGCCGTGCGAGGTCCTCACCTCCGACGCGCGTGTCCGCATCGAGTCTGTGGACGCCGATGTTTACCCCGATGTGTCCGTGGTCTGCGGGCCGCCCGAGACCTCCGAGGCGGACGACCACGCGCTGCTCAACCCGACGCTGATCGTCGAGGTGCTCTCGCTGGGTACGGAGGCCTACGACCGCGGGCTGAAGGCGTCCTACTACCGCCAGATCCCGTCGCTGCAGGCCTACCTGCTCGTGGCGCAAGACCGCCCGCACCTCGAGCTGCAGCTGCGCGACGCCAAAGGCCGCTGGGTGATAGTCGAGGTCGGCCCGGGCGAACGGCTGACGATCCCGGCGCTCGAGGTCGAGCTCGACGTCAACGCGATCTACCGTGACGCGATCCCAGCTCGCTCCGCGAGCAGCCGCTGAACTCCGCGTCGAGCTCATCGAGCACCGTGCAGACCGGTGCCATCCGAACCCAGTCGAAGATGCGCTCGTCGAGGTCTTCGCTCGGGTTGAGGTTCACGAGCAGCTTGTGACAACGAAGCGGCCGCGCGAGCGCGCCGATGTCGACCACCGCACCGGTCGTGCCGATCACCACCAGCACGTCGCCGTGACCGAGCTTGCCGAGCGCCTTGTGCATGTCCCGATAGAGCGGCGCGAGCTCGTGAAAGAACACGATCGCCGGCCGAATCCTGCGTGATCGGCAGCGCTCCCTCGGGCAGCGCTCGCCAGCCTCGACGGCCGCGTAGCCGATCTCCCAGACCAACCCGCAGCCTTCGCAGCGCATGTGCGTGTAGCGACCGTGCACGTGCATGACGTCGATGCAGCCGGCTCGCTCGAGCAGGTCGTCGACGTTCTGCGTGATCAGCCGCGTGCCGGGGTAGGTCTGCTGCCAGCGGGCGATCAGCCGGTGGGCGGCGTTGGGCTGGGCCTCGCCGATCGCAGCGCGACGCTCGTTGCAGAACTCCCGCACCAGCTCGGGGTTGTCGACCAGCGCCGCACGGGTGGCCACGGTCTGCGGATTGATGCCGCGCCAGAGACCGTCGTGATCGCGGTAGGTCGGTATTCCACTCTCGGCGCTGAGGCCCGCGCCCGAGAACACCAGCAACGTCGGTCCATCCGCCATGACGCGCAGCCTAGCAGCCAGCGAGCATCCGGTGGCGGCATGCGAGAGTGTCCCATCGCTTGGCCACCCGCGATGGCCCGCCCGCTGGCCACCGTCCCGCCCGCTGGCCAGTATTTTTCATGCCAAGTTTTGCAAGTGCAGGCACTCGCTGTGCTCTGTCGATGGAACAGCCCGTGCGATTGCCCGCGGCCATGGGCAAGCGCAAGGAGCTGGGCGACACGCACGAGACCCTCGCCGATCTGCTTCAGGCGATCGATCCTCGCACGTTGATTCGGATCGTCGCGGCCGCGGCCGGAGTCGAGCCGGGCGAGCTGTTCGAGATCGGTGTCCGCGATCCGAGGATTCAGATCCCCGGCCTCGCGCGGCCCAGCGGCAGCAAGATCGTCGACGGCATCTACACCATCCATTCCGCAGACGGCACCGTCACCGGGTTCTGGTTGTTCGAAGTCGAGCTGAGCTTCGATGGCCGGAAGCGGCGGAGGTGGTCGCTCTACGTGGTTGCATTCGAACATGAGCTCGACGCCGACGGCCAGTTGGCCGTGTTTTCGCCGGTCCCGGCGCTGCGCGACCGGATCCGAGCCCGTTTGGTCCCGCGCATGCGGATCAAACCAATCTTGATTGAGCCGGATCAGATCGAGCGCATCACCGACCATGACGACGCGCGGCGGCGTCCCGAGCTGACAATCCTCGGCTGCCTGTTTCACGCGCACGCGCCGGCGCCGATGGAAGTCCGTTTGGCCGTGTTTCGGGCGGCGTGGATCGCCATTCAATCGCTAGACGACCTGCTGGCGTGGCGCTACGCTTCGATGGTCATGTCGCTCGTGCCGCCCGAAGTGATCGACCAGGGAATTGCGGAGCTGCGCGAAGCTGGCCAGCTCGACGAGAGCCGGATGGCGCGGTTCTACGAGAGCGAGCGATGGGGACACACCTTCCACCGCGGGCGTGAGGAGGGGCGCGTCGAGGTGGCTCGGCAGCTGCTCGTCGAGCTGATCGAGCAGCGCGGCTTCACGCTCGGCGATGCGCTCGCGCTGCGCCTGCCCGAGCGTGAAGCCGCGCTGCTCGATCAGCTCGACGAGCAGCTGCCGAGCCACCTCGACGCGCCACTCCTCACGCCCGCGGTGGAAGGTG
>DATLLB010001044.1:0-3056 GCA_035538075.1 Enhygromyxa sp. | reverse complement strand
TCTTCTTGGCGGCAGGCTTCTTCTTCGCCGCAGCCTTCTTCTTCGCCGCAGGCTTCTTCTTCGCCGCAGCCTTCTTCTTCGCCGCAGCTTTCTTCTTCGCCGCAGCCTTCTTCTTCGCCGCAGGCTTCTCCTCCGCCGCCGGCTCCTCCTCGCCGTCGCCATCCCCATCCCCGTCCCCATCCCCATACGCGTCCAGCATCGCCTCCACGGCGGCCTCCACCCGCTGCTTGATCACCTTCGCGTCCGGGTGATCATCGAGGGCGAACACCTCATCCTCCGGCACCACGGAGAACCGCGCCGTCCCACCGTCGACCTCGAGCCGATATCCAAACGCGGCGGTCAGCATGCCCATCCCGACGAGCTCCCCCTCGCCGCCGAACGCCGCAGCAGCCGCCCACGCGGCCGCAATCGACAGCACGGTGTCGATGAACTCGTCCTCGGCCAGAAACGACGCGACGCGCAGCTCGTCGCCGTCCCACGTGAACTCGAGGAATTGCACCTCTTCGGTGCAGGTCATGTTCACCGCCTCGCGGACCGTCGCCGCGCTCACGATGCCGTCCCAGGCCTCGTGACCTTCGACGGATGCCCAGTCGAGCGGGCTCTCCAACCACGCCTCGCGTTGGTCTGCGGGAACTCGGATACGTCCGTGAATGGCTGCGTCCCAACTCATCGGCGGCCATCGTACAGGGGTCGGCGCCGGCCGCCAACGAGAACCGAGCGGGCGCGACTGCCACGACGAGGCCGAACGGGCCGCTTCGGGTATAACTCCCGCCCGTGCCGCGCACCTACCCAGGCCAGGCCCAGGAGGGCCGCAGCGTGTTCGCGCTGCTACGCGTGCTCGCGGTCGTGGGGACCATCTTCGCCGTCCTGCTGGTCCTGCTCTACTCCGGCTACGTCGGCTACACCGACCTCGAGCCCGACGAGGTCGAGGTCGGCATGCACGAGCTGATCGTCGACGAGACCGGCCGCCGCGTCGACTACGGGCGCTCGTGGGCGGCCCGTCGCGGCGGGCTGTGGGTCATGCACTTCGAGGGCTCGCCCGAGGAGATCGGCGACGCGCACGGCCAGCTCTCGGGTCGGCAGTTTCGCACCATCGACGACCGCGTCGACGAGATCCTCGATCAGCGCTACCGCGGCTTCATCGAGAGCCGCGCCGAGCTGATGCTGCTGCGCTGGGACTACCGGGCCGCCGACGCATCCATCGACACGGCCCACCGCCGCGAGCTCTCGGCCCTGGCCGCCTCGCTGCCCGACGACGGCGAGAGCGAGCTCAACCCCTACCACCGCCTGTTCCTCTACCAGTGCTTCTTCGACCTGACCCAGCGCCTGCAGGACGTGTTCGTCGAGGGCAGCATGTTCGCCGTGGCCCCGCGCCCGGCCAGCGGCGGGCTCGAGGCCGGCAACCTGATCCTCGGTCGCACGCTCAGCATCGACTTCGGCCCCGAGTTCGAGGCCGATCGCACGGTCTCGTTCTACTACCCCGACGGCAAGTATCCGTTCGTCTCGATCGGCTGGGCCGGCCTCGTCGGCGTGGTCACGGGCATCAACGCGCGCGGAATCTTCGTCGCGGCCAACCCTGCGCGCACCGACGACGCGCGTGAGCTCGACGCGGTCCCGCTCCCGCTGGTGCTGCGCAAGGTGCTGGAGGAGGCCGACACGCTCGAGCAAGCCGTGGCGATCCTCGACGAGGCCGAGCTGCGCACCGCGGGCGTCGTGCTGATCGGCGACGGAGTGCAGCGCACCGCGGTGGTCATGGAGGTCACCCCACGCTCGGGCGCCGGCGCGGACGCCAGGCTCGTGCGCGGTGACGACGAGCAGGTCGTGTGGGCCACCGATCACATGATCCGCGAGGTCTTCGAGTCCGACGCCCACAACGAACGGATCCGCCGGACCACCTCCTCGGGCTACCGCTACGATCGCTTGGCCGAGCTGCTCGCCAACCCCGGCAACTTCGCGCCCGAGGACGCCGTCGCCGTGCTGCGCGATCGCAGCGGCATCGACAACGTCGAGCTCGGCCTCGGCAACCGCAACGCGCTCGAGAACCTCCACACCACCTCGTCGATCGTCGTCGACGCGACCTCGATGGTGCTGTGGGTCGCCGAGGGCCCGTCCACGCTCGGCCGCTATCGTGCCTTCGATCTTCGCCACCTGCTCGGCCGCCAGGGCTCGCGCCCTGCTCCGCTCGAGGACTTCGCCGCCGATCGGCTGCTCTACTCCGAGGAGTACCGCGACTATCAGGAGGCGCTCGAAGGCATCGAGTACGCCCGCGAGCTGCTCAAGCTCGAGCGCCCCGCCGAGGCCCTCGCCGCCGCCCGCGTCTCGCTCGCGCTCGCGCCCGACATCGGCGAGCTGCACCGCCTGCTCGGCGACATCGAGCGCGAGCTCGATCATCCCGAGGAAGCCAAGGCCCACTACCGACGCTACTTGGAGCTGATCCCGGGTCGGCAGCGCGATCAGGAGCGGGTCAAGGGCATCATCGAAGAGCTCGGCGGCTGAGCCCATGCACCTCGTCCGCCCCACCACCGAGCACCTCCCGAGCCACATCGCCGCGCTGGAGCGTGGATGGCTGCCCGACCACCTCCGCCCTGCGTCGGGCAGCGAGGCGCTGGAGGCCATCACACGCGACCCGGCGCTGTTCCTCGCCCGCCAGGTCGATCTCGAGGGCAACGCACCTCCGCTGTCACTCCCGGATGGATCGATCGTCCCGCGGATCCCCGGTCTTCGCAAATGGATGTGGGACGGCGAGTTCTGCGGATCGATCGGCCTACGCTGGCAACCCGGCACCGCCGAGCTGCCGCCGCACGTGCTCGGCCACATCGGCTACTCCGTCGTGCCGTGGAAGCAGCGCCGCGGCTACGCCACGGATGCCCTGCGACAGCTGCTCCCCGAAGCGCGTCAGCTCGGCATGCCGTACGTCGAGATCACCACCGATGTCGACAACCTCGCCTCGCAGCGGGTGATCGAGGCCAACGGCGGCCGGCTGGTGGAGCGCTTTCGCAAGCCGGCCATGTACGGCGGAGCCGAGAGCCTGCGCTATCGGATCGCCTTCGATGCCG
>DATLLB010001043.1:0-7770 GCA_035538075.1 Enhygromyxa sp. | reverse complement strand
CTTTAGTGACAATATACAAAACTGACAGCAGATGCCAATGAACACAATACAGCGCACCCAGCATTGGCCACAACTGCACCTTGTTTCGACGAGTTATTTTCGCAGAGCGACCGCGGCGATGCACGCGAGTCGAAGTAGACTCGACTCATGGCACTAACCCAACCTCGTGCTCGTATTCACCGCTTCAATGAATGGCTCCAGACACCCGAAGACGGCGCCTGTCTCGCCCTGTTTCGCGTGGCATTCGGGCTCGCGATGGCCTGGGACGCGTCGTGCTTCCTGGCCAATGACTGGGTCTGGGTGCACTACCTCAAGTACGACTTCGAATTCAAGTACACGTGGTTCGAGTGGGTAAAGCCGTTGTCCGAGGCCGGCATCATCAACGTCTACATTGGAATGATCCTCGCCGGCATCTTCATGGCGATGGGATTCTTCTATCGTGCATCTGCCGTGTTCTACTTCGTGGCCCACACCTACACGTTCCTGCTCTCGGCCACGCATTACCTCAATCACCATTACCTCATTTCATTGGTCGCGTTCTTGATGATCTTCATGCCGGCGGACCGCTTCTTCTCGGTCGACGCACTGCGGCGGCCGGAGCTGCGCAGCACGGCCACGCCACGCTGGGGGCGATTCACGCTGCAGGCTCAGGTCGCGATCGTGTATACCTTCGGCGCGATCGCCAAGATGAATTACGACTGGCTGCACGGCGTACCGGTCGGGCAGTGGATGCAGAACTCGGCGCAACGCAACCCATGGGCAGCCGACGTGATCGCGGCGCCCGAGATGGTGCCGGTGATCCTGTGGGGCGGGTTGCTGTTCGATCTGTTGATCGTGCCCGCGCTGCTGTGGCGACGCACTCGCGTGCTGGCGATCATCGTCTCGGTCATGTTCCACGGCGGCAACGCGATCCTCTTCAACATCGGCGTGTTCCCGTGGATGATGCTTGGCGCGACCACGCTGTTCTTCGCCGCGGACTGGCCGCGCAAGGTCCCCGGCCTGCGCCGAGTGCTGGCCAAGTGGGAGGTTCAGACCGCGCTCCCGTCGACGCCGCTTCGCTGGGTGTGGGCGCCGATCTGCGCGTGGATGGCCATTCAGATCGCGATGCCGCTTCGCCACCACCTGTACCCCGGCGACGTCGCATGGACCGAGGAGGGCCACTACTACTCGTGGCGCATGAAGCTGCGATCGAAGCGGGGCTTCGTGACCTTCCGCGTGCGTGACCCGCAGACCAACGAAGAGTGGATCGTTCGTCCGCAGCGTCACCTCGGCGGCCGGCAGTATCGGCAGATGGTCGGCCGGCCAGAGCTGATGCTGCAGTACGCCCATCACATCGCCGACGTCGAGAGCGAGCGGCTCGGCCGTCGGGTCGAGGTGCGGGCTGACGCGTTCACGTCGCTCAACTACCGCGCGCCGCAGCGGCACGTCGACCCGAACGTGGACCTCGCCGCCGAGCAGCCTTCGCTGCTCGCCTACGACTGGATCCTGCCGTTCGAGTGGACCGAGCCGCCGCAGCCCGAGCCGTTCCAGCCCGACGCGGACGACTGATGCTCAGCTGATCAGCGAGCTCAGCACCGTATAGTCGACGCCGACCGCGGTCGCGACACCATCCACCGTGCACGCACCGTCCCAGGTGTTGACCCCGGCGGCGAGGTGCCGCGACTCGCGAACGGCTCGCTCGACGCCCTTGTTGGCGATCTGCAGCGCGTAGCCCAAGGTCGCGTTGGTCAGCGCGTAGGTGCTGGTCCGCGGGACCGCGCCGGGCATGTTGGCCACGCAGTAGTGCACGACCCCGTGCGCGATGTAGGTCGGCTCCTGGTGGGTGGTCGCGCGGCAGGTCGCGATGCAGCCGCCCTGATCGACGGCGACGTCGACGATCACCGAGCCGGCCTTCATGCCCTGCACGAGCGCCTCGCTGACCAGCTTGGGCGCGGCGGCACCGGGCACCAGCACGGCGCCGATCACCATGTCGGCCGAGAGCACGGTCTTCTCGATGTTCTCGGGGTTCGAGTAGAGCGTCTCGACGGTGTTGCCAAACACGTCCTCGAGGTAGCCCATTCGCGCCGCGCTGACGTCGAGCACGGTGACCTGGGCACCGAGGCCGATCGCGATGCGAGCTGCCGCCGTACCCACGATGCCGCCACCGATCACGGTCACGCGTCCGCGACGGGTGCCCGGCACACCGCCGAGCAACAGGCCGCGACCGCCGTTGGCCTTCTCGAGCGACCACGCGCCGACCTGCGGGGCCATGCGACCGGCGATCTCGCTCATCGGACGCAGCAGCGGCAGTCCGCCGTGATCGTCGGTGATGGTCTCGTAGGCGATGCCGCGGACCTTCTTCTCCATCAGCTCGCGGGTCAGCTGCGGGACCGCGGCGAGGTGCAGGTACGTGTAGAGGATCAGGCCGGGGCGGAAGTACTGGAACTCGTCGCTCAGCGGCTCCTTGACCTTGACGACCATGTCGGCGTCCCAGGCCTCCTTGGCGCTGTCGACCAGGCGTGCGCCCGCACCCGCGTAGCTCTCGTCGGTGAAGCCGCTGCCCTCGCCCGCGGACCGCTGCACGACGACCTCGTGGCCGGCCTCGACCAACGCGCGGACGCCCGCAGGCTGCATGCCCACTCGGTACTCGTGGTTCTTGATCTCCTTGGGGACGCCGATTTTCATTTGGGGCGGACTATAGGGCGAGCGCGGTCGCAGAGGCAGTGCGATCGCCCTTGCGCTGCCCCCCGAGCGGCTACCGCTTCAGGAGCTCGGCCAACTGCAGGAAGCCGTCGACCTCGCGCGCGGCGGTGACGTACTCGGGCAGCTGCGGAAACCACCGACGCTGCGGGATCACGTCGGCCGTACCCACGGTCAGGCCAAAGCGCTGGGCGGCGAACAAGCCGGCGTCGTTGGGCGCGTCGCCGACGGTCACGACCGTGCGCGGATCGATGTTGCGATCCGCGAGCAACCGCAGCAGGCCCGCGCCCTTGTCAGGCTGCTGCGCGGCGATGTGCACGTGCACGCTCGACCAGATCAGGTGCACGCCGTGAGCCTCGGCCGCCACCCGCAAACGCAGCAGCTCGGTCTCGTCGCGGCCATCGCGCTCATAGGCGACGTCGCCCAGTCGGCAGAACGCATCGGCGGTGAGGCGCAGCCCAGCGTCGAGCTCCCGGTTCAGGTGTTCACCTACTTTGCGCAGGCGCTCGGGCTCGCTCGGCTCGGTCAACCATCGCGGCGGCGCGTCGGGGACGATCTCGAACAGACCATTTTCGGCGACGCCAAACTCGACCGGCAAGTAGCGACACAAGCCCAGCACCTCGCCGGCCGGACGACCGCTGATCGGAATCACACGGATCCCCGCCGCGCGCAGCTCGATCAACGCGCTCAGCAATTCCGCCCCAAGCTCGCCGTCGCGCGTGAGCGTGCCGTCGATGTCGGTGGCGACGGTGGCGATGCAGTCGAGCCGCGAGAGCGGGAGCTCGGCCAACGGCCGCAAAACCGCGTCGTCCTCTGGACTCGGATCTCGTGGGCTTGCCATGCGAACTCGTGATACCGTCAGGTGGCTGGCAAGCGCGCCAGCAGAGCGCCTGTACCACGATGCCGCTCGAGCTGCAGCCTGGCGACGTCTACGCCGGCAACATTCGGATCCTCGACGTCCTCGGCAAGGGCGCGTTCGCCTGCGTCTACAAAGTTGCAATTCCGGGCTACCGCGAGGCGCTCGCGCTCAAGCTGACCAAGGAGCCGGTCACCGCCGGCGATCAGGCTCAGCGAGCGCTGCGCGAGATCACGATCCTGCGCTCGCTGACCAACCCGCACGTGGTCCGGACCTTCGATTGTGGCCTGCGTCCCGACGGCCACATCTACATGTTGATGGACTTCCTCGAGGGCGCGGCGCTCGACGAGTGGCACAAGTTCGACGGTCCGCTCGCGCCTGCGCAGGCGGTGTCGATCGTCCACCAGGTGTGCCTCGGGCTCGCCGAGTGTCACGCCAAGGGCATCGTCCATCGCGACGTGAAGCCGGAGAACATCTTCGTCGAGCGCTCGGGTCACATCCGCATCCTCGACTTCGGGCTCGCGCGCTCGTGGGATGGATCGCCGGTGGTCGGGGTCAACGCGACCAAGGCTCACATGGTGGTCGGGACCCCGCACTACAGCCAGCCCGAGCAGCTCAAGACCCGCGAGCTCTCGCCGGCCAGCGACGTGTACAGCATCGGCATGATCCTCTACGAGCTGCTCAGCGGCTGCTCGCCGTTTCATCGCGAGCGATCGCTCGTGCAGATCAAAGAGGAGTTTCGCAAGCAGCCGCTGATGTGGCTCAAGTGCCACGCCGACTCGCCGGTGGTGCCGCTGACCGAGCAGCCGCACTGCGCCAAGCTGCCGGAGGCGCTGGTCCGCGGGATCATGCGCAGCCTCGAGAAGGAGCCGGGCAACCGCCCGCCCGACGCCGGCGCGCTCGCCAACATCCTCGGGACCGTGCTGCATCGCGACATGGGCGTGGCCGTGGCCGCCAACCTGCGCATTCTCCATCCCGGCGAGCCGCAGCCGGAGGATCGCGTGTTTCTGCCAGGGTCCTACCGGATCGGCAGCGGCGAGCGCTGCGAGATCAAGCTGCGGCACGACAGCGTGCTGCGCGTGCACGCCGTGGTCGAGTGGAGCGGGATCCCCAACCGACCGCAGCTGCGGCCGATCACGGGCGATGGCTCCGTGCAGGTCAACGATCTACCGGTGCACAAGCCCGTGGAGCTGGGGCTCGACGACGAGTTCAGCATCGGCGCCTTCCGCATGGGCATTTCCTTTTGACAAGGGCCGAGCGCTCTGCTACCTACCGCGCTCCGTTCCGGGGCGTAGCGCAGTCTGGTAGCGCGTTCGGTTCGGGACCGAAAGGTCGGAGGTTCGAATCCTCTCGCCCCGAAAACGACAAAGGGACTCGCCTCGGCGAGTCCCTTTGTCGTTTTCTACTTCGTCTTGATGGAGGGCCGCGTCCGGCCCTCCCCCGCCGCTGGCGCAGCGGGGCCCCTCCCTCGCGGGCGCCCCGTTGGGGCGCCTCTGCTCTCGTGCGCTTCGAGTAGGTGGGCAGGTGCTGGCGAACGTCGTGGTGGGTGCGGCAGGTGCTGGCGACCGGTGGTGGTGGGCGGACCCTGCGGCCGTGGGGCCGGGGGCGAGGACGCGCGGCCGTGAACGCCAATAGCAGCCTCGTGAGGACAATTTGCGCAGCAAGACAGCCGCTCGCGAAGCTGGCATGATCCTAGGGTGTCCCGTCTTCGAGTCCTGATCATCGACGACGACGTCAAGGTCTGCGAGTACTTGCAGGAGCTCTTGACCCCCGACGGCTGCGAGGTCGTGGCGATCAATGATCCCACAGCCGGTCTCGAGAAGCTCAAGGCGAAGGAGACCTTTCACATCCTGATCCTCGACCTGAAGATGCCGGGCATCACCGGGCTCGAGCTGCTCGAGAAGATCCGGAAGATCGACAAGGACATCGCCGCGATCATCCTGACCGGGTTTCCGACGCTGGAGTCGGCGACCGATGCGATCAACCTCGACGTGTCGGCCTACATGCAAAAGCCCTTCTCGGGCGAAGACATGCGCGAAACCATCGCGCGGGTCGCCCGCAAGAAGGGCATCGTGGTCCGTCGCGAAGACGAGCTGCACATCACGATCGGGCAACGCATCCGCGAGGAGCGGCGCAAGAAGCAGCTCACGCTCAAGCAAATGCACAAGCGCGCCGGGCTGTCGGTGTCGCTGCTCAGTCAGATCGAGCGCGCGGAGTCGTCGGCGTCGGTGTCGTCGCTGTTCAAGATCGCCAACGCGCTCGACGTGCCGATCTCGGAGCTGTTCGGAGACTTTTGAGGCTTCGCGGGGCTGGGCTTGCGATCGCGCTGACCGGGTGTGCGCCCGAGGTGAGCGCGCCGGTCGAGCCCGCGCCCACGCAGTCCATCCCGCACCCGCTGCCACGCGCGGTCGATCCGGCGCCTGCGGTGGCGCTGCTGCATCCGATCGCGTTTCGTGAGGGGCGGATCGAGCTGGCGACGTGGGACGATCAGGCGTTCGCGCTGATCGAGGGCGAGCCGATCCGGTTGGTGGCCGGGCAGCCAGTGCAGCGCGAGCCTGCGCTCGCGCTCGGGCTCGCGGCCGACAAGGCATCCTTGGAGAGCACGCACGAGCTGATCGCATTCGGAGGATCGCTCGACGCCGACCCGACCGCGCATGTGGTGTACGCCGAGCACTTCGAGCGCTCGAGCTCGGAGTACTTCGCCTACGCGCGCGCGGCCGATCGTTGGCAGGCGCTCGCGCTGGAGAGTCGCGGCAAGGACCCGCGCATCGAGACGCACTTCGGGGCGATCGTCGAGCGCGACGGGGCGCTGCTCGGGCTGCGCCGTCCGGTGATCCGCAGCGAGCTGTGGGACTGGGGCGACGCCGACGATCCGAGCATGGACAAGCAGCTGCAGAAGCTCGGGCGCGAGCTGGCCAAGACGCCGCGCGGGTTCGTGGTGCTGGCCGGATCGCTGCCACGAGTGCCGACGCTGCCACGCGGCTGGGATGCCAGCGACGCGGTCTCGCTCGCCGACGGCACGATCGTCGCGCTCGGCTTTCGCCACCGCACGAGCATCGACGGCGAGCACGGACCGGCGCGCACGCTGAGCTGGGCGCCCGGCGAGATCGAGGTCGAGTTTCACGAGCTGCCGAACCTGGTCGATCCGTCGATTCATGCGCTGGGGATCTGGGCGACCGGCGACGTCGTGCTCGTGGGTGGGCTGCGGGACATCCCCGGCGGCGACGATCAGCCCTACCTCGCCACGCGCGAGCGCGACGGGAGCTGGACCGAGCTCGCGCTCGAGCTGCCGATCGCCGTGCACGAGCGGGTCGCGTCGGCCACCGTGACGCCCGACGGCGAGCTGTGGATCGTCACGGGCGACTGGAACTACGCGAGCGAGCAGCCGTGCGCGTGTCTGTGGCGCAAGCCGGTCGACGGCGTGTGGGAGCGGGTCGAGCTCGCACCCTTCTCGCGGTTTCGCGACGGCGAGCAACGCTGGGCGCACGTGCTCAGCGAGCAGACCTGGATCGAGGTGCCGGCCGGCTCAGTGCCGCGGCTCTACCCCGCCGCACGCCGAGTGCTGTGGGCAGGCGGCGCGATCTGGGTGAGCGCGGAGCTGGGCCCGAGCTATCCGACCGCGCGGGAGCGGCCGCTCGCGGATGCGCGGACGGTGTTGTTCTCGAGCGTGCCGGTCGAGACTCCGCACGAGCTGATCGCGACCGACAAGCTGTTCGACGAGCGCGTCGATCGTCGGGTGAAGACCGCCAACTTCACGCCGGGCTCCGACGACTGTCGGACCTTTCACATGGTCGTCACCGACGATCCCGACGGCAGCGGACAGGCGATCTACGAGCGCCTGCTCGCGCGGCTCGAGCAGCTCGAAGACGCCGCGACGATCGAGCGCGACGACGGCTGGGCGAGCGCGAGCACGGTCTACGTGGGCGAGCTCGACGGACGCACGCAGCTGATCATCGAAGCCAACAGCTGGAATCCGGCGTCCGCGGTCGCGCTCGCGGATGGCTTCGCGCAGGTGCTCGAGCGGCCGCTCGCGCTCGACTGTCGGCCGCGCGCGCTGATCCGCATGGTCGCGCCGCTGCAGAAGCCGCGGCGTTTGGGCTAGTACCGTGCCGCAGTGATTTTGATGGTTTGAGGCGCCGGGCCTGGCGACCCTGGCGCGAAGCGAGGAGGGAGTGTGTCGGGCACACTCGACCGACGAGCGACAAAGCCAGGGGCGTCAGGAACAAGCCCCAAAC
>DATLLB010001042.1:0-6428 GCA_035538075.1 Enhygromyxa sp. | reverse complement strand
CCATCGAGATCATGCCCAAGCGCACGCTCGGCAGCGGCCGGTTCCCCGACGGCGCCAAGCAAACCACCGGGATCGCCAAGCCATGACTCGGTCGCCGACGCCGATCTTCTACCTGCACGTACGCGCGCGCGGCTGCACGGCCGAGATCCGGCTCAACGACGCGCCGATGTTCGCCGTCACGGCCGAGGCCGCGAGCATGGCCCTGCCGACGGTCAGCGAGTGGGTGATCGACGGCGAGAACACGCTCAGCGTCGACGTGTACGCGATCGAAGCCGGCGCGCAGCTGCACGTCGCGCTCTGTCAGTCGACGATCGGCGCCGTGCCGGAGCCGGGCAACGAGCTCGAGCTGTGCGTGATCGACTGGGCGCTGGGCGAGGCCCCGCTGCCGGCCCTGCCCTTTGCGCTGCGCGAGGCGGGCGTCGCCAGCCATCCGTGGGGCGTGTGGAGCTGGCAGGGATCGCCGGAGTTCAACGCGGATCTGCAGACCACCACCGACGTGATCGACTACGTCCGCAGCCTCCACGCCGAGCTCGCGCGGGGCAACATCACCGCGCTCGTCGATCACAGCGCCGTGAAGTTCGACGAGGTCGCGCCCGCCTACGAGCTGAGCGTCGCCGAGGCCGAGCAGCGGCTGCGCGGCGCGTGGGCAGCACTGACCGCGAGCCCCGGCTGGCGGCTGGCACCGTTCGACGAGCGTGACATCGAGCTGCGCCTGCACTGCGAGGGTCGCCTGGTCGAGCCGACCACGCTCGCGGGCGAGCCGATTCTTCGCCAGGCGACCGCGGTCGATGGCGAGCGCTGGTCGATGCCGATCTTCCTCGCGCGGACCAACTGGGAGTACACCGCGAGGCAGCTGACGATCGTGCGCTGACCTGCGATCACTGCTCGCGCGGAGCGTCGCCGAGCAAGCGCTCGAGCGCGCGTTGGCTGGCCTCGCGATCGGGCTCCAGCTCCTCGAGCACCGCACGCAGAGCCTTGCGCCCACGATGCAGTCGCGTGCGCGCGGTCCCGGGATCGATGTCGAGCACCGTCGCGATCTCTGCCGCCGCGAGACCCTCCCAGTAGTGCAGCTCGAGCGCGAGCTGAAAGTCGATCGGCACCCGCTGCAGCGCGGTCAACAGCAGCTCCGCGCGTTCCCTTCGCGCGACCGCGGAGCTCGGTGAAGTCCCGAGATCCCAGACCGAGCTGATCGCCGGATCGACCGTGCGATCGCGGGCCTTGGCCCGGTAGTACTTGAGCAAGCTGTTGCGGGCGATCGCAAACAAGAAGGTTCGGAAGCTGCAGTCCCCACGAAACCGAGCCCGCGCCTCGACACAGCCCAGCAGGGTGGTCTGCACGATGTCCTCGATGTCACCGCCGACCTTTCCGTAAAAGAACCGCATCAGCGTGTCGAAGTGACGACGAAGCAACACGCCGCCCGCATCCCGATCACCCGCAGACCACCGCTCGAGAAGCTCGAAGTCGTCGACCATCGCGACAACTTAGCAGCCCCTAACCAAATCCGTCATGCTGACCCGTCGGTGGGGATCGACACACAGTGATCAGTGATCAGTGATCGCCATCGAGATGAGCGGCGCGATTTGTCGTGCTTGAATGCCCGGGTGAGGACCAACACTGATCCGAGACCCAAGCCCGCCGGCCTCGAAGCCCAGCACATCCGCGCCACGCTCGAGCATCGCTTGCTCGGCGCCCCGCCGGCTCGCGTCGGTCGCTTCGTGCTGCTCGAGCGCGCGGGTGCGGGTGGCATGGGCGTCGTGTATCGGGCCTACGATCCCGAGCTCGATCGAGCGGTCGCGCTGAAGCTGCTGCGCGGTGATCGGGCGCTCTCGCAAGATCGCTTGCTCGACGAAGCGCGCGCGGCCGGACGCGTCAGCCACCCCAACGTGATCACCGTGTACGAGGTCGGCGTGGTCGACGAGCAGGTGTTCATCGCGATGGAGTACGTGCACGGACGCACGGCCCGGCAGTGGTGGAGCGAGTCGCCGCGCAGCGCCGACGAGCTGCTCTCGATGTTCGTCGCCGCCGGGCGCGGGCTCGCGGCGGCCCATCAGGCCGGAGTCGTGCACCGCGACTTCAAGCCCGACAACATCTTGATCGGCGACGACGGGCACGTGCGCGTGTCCGACTTCGGCCTCGCGCAGCGCTTCGACGCGACCGACGAGTTCGAGGCGGTCGAAGAGACGCAGTCCTCGGATGGCTCGCTCGAGTCGATCGGCGCGACGGCTCGGATGTCGGGCACGCCCGCCTACATGGCGCCCGAGCTGCTCGCAGGCGGCCGCGCCACGCAGCGCAGCGATCAGTACGCGTTCTTCGTGTCGATCTACGAGGCCTTCGCCGGCGAGCGACCGGACCCCGAGCTGCGCTGGCCGGCCAAGCTCCCGCGTCCGCTGCGATCGGCGATCGCCCGTGGGCTCGCGGTCGAGTCGGGTGATCGACACGCGAGCATGAGCGCGGCCGTGAGCGCGATCGAGCGGGCGCAGCCAGGTCGCCGCGTGGTCTGGGTGCTCGGGCTCCTGCTCGGGCTCACGATCGCGGGCTCGACCTACGTGCTGGTCGGCAACGACCACGCCGCCGCGCCGATCAACGCGTGCGAGCAGCCGCTGCGCGGTGTCTGGGACGCGGTCGCGCGCTCGCGAGTCGAGCGGGCCTTCGCGGCGGCGACCTGGCCGGGCGCGCGCGAGCTGGCCGCGCGCTCGCTGCAGACGCTCGACGAGCACGCAGCGACGCTCGAGCGTCAGCTGGTCGACGACTGCGAGCGCGGCTCGACCCTCGCGACCGAGCAGCTCCGCCGCGCGCAGGCGCTGTGCCTCGAGCGAGCGCGCAGCGATCTCGGGGCCGTCGTCGAGCTGTTTGCGACCGCAAAGCCCGAGCTGCTCAACCGCGCCGGGGCGGTGCTCGATCAGCTCGGCCAGCCGATCTGCGACGACCCCGAGCTGCTCGCCACGCTCGATTCGATCCCGAGCGACGAGGCCGAGGCCATCGCCGTCGAGACCGCGCGCGCCAACATCACGCGCGGGACGATCCAGGTCGAGCTCGGACAGTTCGACGAAGCCCGGGCGCTGGCCGAGGCCGCCCTGCGCGAGCTCGAGGCCGTCGGTCACGAGCCGCTGCAGGCCGACGCGTGGCTGTTGATCGGGCGCAGCATCAGCCGCGGCTCCGACTTCGAGGCGACGGTCGACGCCTACACACGCGCCGAGCGGCTCGCGGAGATCCACGCCCGTGACGAGATCAAGGCCCGGGCGCTCGCCGGGCAGGTCTCGATCGTCGGCCTGCAGATGGAGCAGCCCGAGCGCGCCCACCGAATCGCCGATCGAGCCAAGGCCACGCACGCGCGGATCGACGCCGGGCCGCGCCTGCAGTCCGAGCTGCTCACCTACGAGTCGGCCGTCTACTGGCACGAGGGCAACCTCGAGAAGGTCATCGAGCTCAACGAAGAGGCGCTCGAGCTGCTCGAGTCGACGGTCGGCCCCGACGACGTCTCGCTCGGCCCGGCGCTGATCAACATCGCCAACGCGCTGGCCATGCAGGAGCGCGACGAGCTCGCCCTTCCGATGTTCGAGCGGGCCTACGCGCTGTTCGTGCACAACTACGGCGAGCGCCACCCCAAGACCGCGGGGGTGATCAACAACATCGGCATCATCCACCGCGAGCGGGGCAACTACGCCGAGGCCGTCGAGTCCTTCGAGCTGGCCGCGAGCATCACCGCCGAGGTGCTCGGCCAGGACAGCTTCGAGGTCGCGCGCAACGTCGACAACCTCGGGCTCACGTACGCGCGAATGGGCGAGCACGCCAAGGCGCTCGAGCTGCACGAGCGCGCGCTCACGATCTACCGCGCGACGATCGGCGAGGACCATCACCTCACGCGCGAGACCCTCGGGCGGATCGCCGCGGCCAAGGCCGAGCTCTGACGCTCACGAAAATTTCGGACCGCTCGCGAGAACTCGCGACGCTCGCGAGAATTCGATTTCGTCCCGCTCGGCCAAGTCACTGAAATCATTGTCGCTCCAGGGGGATCGAGGCTTGCTCAGGGCGGTGGGACATGACCCGCAACAAGCAACTCTCAACCATCCCCATCTTCATGGCGCTGGCGATCGGCCTGTTCGGCTGTGCCGATGCCAGCGTCGAGCAGGCGAGCGAGCCCACGCCCGAGCGCTCGGCAACCGAAGACCACGCCCACGTCCACGCCGACTCCGGACAGAGCCTGGTCGAGCGCAACCCCGGTGAGACGTTCGCGTTCACCAACATCAGCCGCGAGCCGGTCGACTTCGCCCTGCTCCCGATCCTGTTTGGGCCGGAGCGGGAGCTGATCGACAGCGGCGAGCTGATCGAGGGCACGCTGCGGCCCGGCGAGCAGTTCACCTTCGACGCCGCCTATGCCGTCGCGGACGGCTACTACACCGTCGACTTCGCGCTGCGCGTCACCGGCATCGGCCCCGACGGCGCGCGCGTCCACGACGAGGGCCAGGTCGAGTGGCGGGTCCTCGTGGCCTCCGGCCGAGCGACGACCGCCGACAACGACAAGTGGCTCGCCGCAATCATGCATCCCCAGGCCCCCAGGCGCTGAACCGAACGGAGCTGAATCATGAATACGAATTCCAGCAACATCCTCAAGACCATCTCGGCGCTGGGCGTCGGGCTCGCGGGCATGCTCTTCTCGACCGACGCCTTCGCGGCTTCGGGCAACGTCCGCGGTTATTGGACCTTCACCCAGCAGACCGCCGGCTACTGCGACACCGGGACCATGGACTGCACCGGGTCGCGCTACACCGACGCAGAATTCAGCAGCAACGAGCCGCTCGAGAATGCCCGCATCGAGATCCGCGACGCGAGCTTCAACCTGCTCGGATCGTGCTCGACCAGCACGTCCGGCTACTACGACTGCCCGTGGACCGCGGCCAGCATGCCCAGCGAGGTCCGCGTCTATTTCCGCTTCGAGGACAAGCAGCAGCGGTTCATCGTCTATCAGGACGACGGATCCAGCCGCTGGTACTACTACGTGAACGCGTCGACGGTGAACGGCATCCAGAACATCGGGACCTACAACATTCCCGCCTACGGGTTCATGTCGCTCTACGACGTGATGCAGCGGTCCTACTACTCGTTCGTGGGCACCTCGGGCCTGATGCAGAGTCGCTTCACCGGGATCAAGGTGCTCTACGATCATCCCGATGACGGCGGCTGGGCGGATGGTCCCAACAAGACCATTCAGATGGGCTGGAACCGGACCAACACCATCAACGCCGCGCACGAGGCCGGCCACATCGCCGACTATCTGGCCAAGCCTCGCGACTCCCACAACGGTTGGAGCTACAACGGCAACACGGGTCACTCCCCGACCTCGTTGGAGTACCGCGGGTTTGCGCTGTCCGAGGCGCTCGCCGACCTCGTGGCCGTCGGCGCCTATTGGAGCGGGGCCGCTACGGAGCCGCGGCTTTGCATGTACAACACCACCGGGCCGTGTACCAGCAACGCCGACTCGCACATGGAAGTGGCGAATGGCAGCTGCAGCACCTCGAACGCCAACAACTCGCGTACCCGGGTCGCGACCACGCGCTACCTGTGGGACGTGATCGACTCGAACGACGACGGCGAGACGCTCGACGCGTTCCTCTACGACATCTACGAGATGATCGACGACCTCCCGGCCGGGACCGGCTGGGGGCAGGCCGACTCGGCGTCCGGCAACACCGAGTCATTCCACCAGTACGAGTTCGAGTCGCAGCTGGACGCGCTGCGTAGCGTCGACAGCCTGTCGGTCTACTACAAGAACTGCATGGGGTACTTCTGACATGAAGACCTGGCAGGCACTGGGGGTCCTCGTCGCAGCGGCGTCCATCGGCTGGATGCTGATCGATTCCGCGGAGCCGACCGAACCCGCGCCCGCGCGGCGGACCGCGGATGCTTCGCGCAGCGCGGCCGTCAACGTGTCCCGCGGCGAGCCACGCTGGCAGCCGCGGTCACAGGCTCACCACGCTCTCGCGCCGGACGAAGTTGCCGAGCGCGACGAGCCGAGCGGGCCACCCGAGCGCAAGCCGGTCCCGCTCGAGGACGCCCAGGCCTGTCAGGTCTCGGATACCTGCGCCGACGCGCGTGCTTGTGTCGACGGTCAATGCGTGCACTGCCTCGTCGACAGCGAGTGCGAGACCGGAATGGTCTGTGCGCAGTCACGCTGCATCGTGGCCGACGACGTCGACTGCGTGGTCGACGAGGATTGCGGCGCGGACGGGCACTGCGTCACCGATGTTCGCGTCGAAGGTCCAGCCCGCGCGCGCTACTTCTCGTACTGCGGCAACGAGCACCAACATGACGACGCGATCGCAACTGCAACCGAGGAAACCCCGCCCGATCCTCGTGCGCTCGCGGCCGAGGCTCACGCGTTGGAGCGTGCTGAGCTGTTCGCCCGGGCAGGCTTCGGCCAAGTGCCGAAT
>DATLLB010001041.1:0-5175 GCA_035538075.1 Enhygromyxa sp. | reverse complement strand
GAGCGATGGGAACGAGGATGGAGTCGGACAAGAACATCGGCGCTGCGGACTGAAGTGGCGACCCGCCGAACTCCGAAAGTTACCCGTGATCAACGCGGCCGAGAACGCTCGCTAGCCGGAGACGGTCGCCCGCTCCAAGGTTTGAGTCGAGCGACGAGATCGACCGAACATTTCCACACGTGCAAGTGAACCTGCCCGGTCAAGACTTCGACCAACCAGGGGTCGGACCCATCATCGGTTTCCTGTTCGGGTGCTTCGACCGCGAGCGCGTCGAGCAACTCATCCAGGGCGTCGACCCACCTACGATCGGGTTGCTCGGCGAGCGCGGACACGAGCTCAAAAATCGCCTGATGGCCTTCGTAGACGGCGATCCTCGACAGCAGGTACTCGCGGTCGAGAGACTCGCGGTACTGCGAGTGGCTCGCACCCTGCATCTCGTGCACATGGCCCAGCAACAGCCGAGCGCGCTCGCAAGCCTCGAGGTAGTTACGTGCGAGGTCCAGCAGCGGGTGAGCGCAACGCTCGAGCTGCAACGCATCGATGAGCTCGGGTGTGATCGGCTCCGGCGCGATGGTGGCGTCGGATCCGTAGATCATCAACACGTTCGACGTGATACGTCGATAATTTTTGTCTGCGAGGCAGCCGCGTACGAGCATGATGACCTGGATCTGCTCCCACTCGACGCGCGCCACGAATGCACCGCGGTCATCGCTGTTTGCCGGCGGCAGGTTTGCCTGCAGTACGTCGAAGATCCAATGGGCGGCGGCATCGATGCCCGCTTGCGCGTTGGGGGCATCGAAGACGAGCCAGAGTCCTGGGAAGCCCTGGATGTCGTCTCGCAGGTCGTGAAGCGGCGCGAACCCGCGGACTTGCGAGTCGACGGCGAACGCGTTGCGGAGCTTGATTCGGAGCTTGCGGAGCTCCTCGTGCAGCGCCTTGCTCGTCTCCTGCTTGACCTTCTTGCGATTCACCCGAGCGGGAGCGTGGACGAACTCGTACCAGAGAGCGATGGTCTGCGCGTATACACGGCGCTCGCGTGCCTCGAGGTCCGATAGCTCGGTCGCGTCGACGTGTCGCGCGAAGGAAGCACGAAACAGGCGCTGGAGCTCGGGCAGGTGCTTGTAGCCCGATGCCAAGTTGTGCAGGGAGAGCCTTGGCGCCTCGGTTTGTACACCGCTCGACAGCGCAGACATGTGGACGAGCTGGCGTTGCGCGTCGCTCTTGGCGTTGGCCATGAGGGGTTGAAACTCGAGCGCGTGACGAGCTTGCTGCATGAAGAATCGCAGCTCTTGAAAAGACTCGAAGAGGAGCTTCCGAATGGGGTCGTGTTGACGCAAACCCAGCTGCTGGTCGGTCAGCCAAGCCGTGGCTTTCGCGGTGCTGTCTTCGCTCGTGAACCCCCATTCGTCGACCGCGCAACGCGGGAATCGTGGAGTGCCCGCGAACAAGAACTGGACGATGTCGGTGAACGGCGGCGGCTCGAACAGCCCCGCTTCCCGCAGGTTGCAGGGGCGCTTCTGGCGGAAGTACCCGTCGACGGCGCGAACGAGCGTGTCCATCCCATCACAGATCGTACGGCGATGCTCGAGGATCGCAGCGCACCACTGCGGCCACGTCTCGACCCGAAGCCGCAGATCACCGAGCCGAACGAATGCGCCGTTGAAGCGCACGAGCTCCCGCGGCGGGAACGCCTCGCGAGGCATCCTCTTGAACGACGGATCGTGTGGGACGTTGGCTTGGACATAGATGAACCGATGGCCCACGCCCTGCGCTCCCCAACGCTGATGGTTGGGAAATAGTCGGTGCAGGATCGTGCAGCGCCGCACGGACTCCGCGTTCAAGTACGTTTCGAAATTCTCGCCGTCCGCTCGCTGCTCACTGGTGATGCGCTGCCAAGGAACCAAGTAGTCGACGCGGACCTCGACGCCGTCGTCGTGCAATCGGAGAACGCCGTAGTCCTGCTCGAAGCGCGCGATGAATTGTGACCGGTGCTCGTCGAAAATGGAGCTGCCGCTGCGCCACTCGCCATAGTTGAGATCTGCCAGGGATTCGGCGTCGAGTTCATCGATGACGTTGGCCAACGCCTGGGACCAGCAAACGTCCAGCTCAAGCTCCACGCCGAGGTGGCCCGCCCAGAACAGCACTTCAGCGGCTGCCCCCCAGTCGGAGCTGCGCAGCGGAGGTGCCGTGGAGAATCGCCGGCTGCTCAGCCATTCCCGCGCGAGTGCCAGCGCCGGGGCTGTGTCGCTGAACCGCGCACGCCAAGCCCTGAATTGCTGCTTGCGACCTTCAGGAACCGCGCTCCGCTCGGTCAGATCGACGGGCCTGCTTCCGGTCACGGACTGGATATCGACGACGTCGATATCCAACATGACGTACCACGCCGTTCCTTCCTCGCGCTGCACCTCGTCGATGAGCTCGAGGTTGTGCTCCAAGTACTGGGCAACGCCGAGCCAGACTAAGGCATGGACAATCCCGCGCACACCCTCCCAGGTCTGCGACGAGAGACTCGCGAGCGCTTGCAAGAGTTGCCCTCGCTCGTCGATGCCACGGCGAGCGAAGGCATGGAGGAGAAACACCTCGCGGTCGCGTTCAACCAGCGCAGGCAGCAACGCGATCGCGGTGTCCGACCAGGTCTCGAAACCGGCGTCTCGTTCGGCGAACAGCTCTGCCAAAATCTGTGACCGCACCGAGTGGACACCCGCGAGGCGGTTGTCCTCGTGACGAAGCAAATACTCGCGTTCGAGTCGACGAAAGACGGCGCCGGGTTCCACGAGTCCGAGCAGCCGAGCGGTCGCGGCGGCGTCGACACGGGCACCGTAGGCGTCCGCGACCACCGTCCAGCGAAGCAAGCGCAACAACCCTGGTCGCTGGACCTCGTCGTCGGTGAGGCGTTCGAGTTGTTGTCGTAGCCGCTCGCGCAGCGTGGTGGGCTGCGTCAGCATGTAGACGAACTCGAGCAGTGGGCCGCTCTTGAAGCGCGCCCACGCGTCGTCGAAGTCGTGGAGGTGTGGAATCGCTGCCCGCGTGGCGAGCTGCTGATGAATCTCGCGCGCCTCGGTGCGCTCGAGGTTCAGCTCGACTTCGGTGAACCGGGTGACGGGCACGTCGGCGCTCACGCGACGCCAGTCGTCCTCTCGGATCGTGACCAGCAGCTTGATGTTGTTCAGCGGCGCAAACTCGCGAAGCAGCTCGGTCCAGTGGGTATCGCCGGGGCGCACGTCATGCAGGACCGTGAGCTCGATTCCTGTGGTGCGCATGTACGACGAGATCGCCAGCGCCAGCTCGCGTGCGTGCTGACGGTCGCGGACCTCTCGGATCTCCAGCACGCTGGCCTCGGGGACCCGCTCGTGCAGCCAGCGATAGGCGAGCGTCGACTTGCCTTGGCCCGAGGCGCCTCGCACGACGACGATGCGAGCCCGTTCGAACGCACGGTCGAGCTGGGCCATCAAGGTCGGTCGCTCGACGTCGAGACCGGCAAGGATGTGCTCGAGTCGAGCGCCTACGCCCTCGCTATATTCCTGTTCGATCTCGTTCCGGTCGAGTTGCAGTACAGCTTGCCGGCTGAGGGGCACGATGTTGGTGAACCACTCGCGTGCCCACACACCACGCTCCACGACGTAGCGAGCCACGCGATCGAGCCGGTCTCGCAGCTCTTCTTTGTCGAGCACCAGCGATCGCTCGGCGCTGACGTAGATCCAGTACATCAGGAGATCGAAGGAGGCATCGACATCCGCGCCGGTCGAGAGCTGAGCGAGGTGCTCCCGAACCTTGGCTTCGATTTCCTGCTCGGAGACCTGATCGAGCTCGACGTTGGCGAGCAACTGCTCAATTGTCGCTGCATCGAGGTTGCGGTCGAGCAGCTTGCGTCGAACGGCTTCACGGTCCCGACCTTCAGCTCGCCAGGCGCCGCTCAACTCGACGCCCACCGGACCAAATGTGCCCATACGTCCGCGGAGCTGCGGGTTCGAGCGGAGCAACGAGGCGGTGCGCTCGAGGAAGTCCGATACGTGCGTGAGTGTCAGGTCTCGGTCGTATGCCTTGACCTGCACGACTTCGACTACGTCGTCGTCAGCACCGAGGATGTCCAAGTCCTCGAGACCCTCGACTCGAACCCGAGCACCACGCTCTGTGATCTCGTGGAGCGTGTAGAGGAACTGCTTGCGATATCCGGCGAGTGCGGCGGGAGCCCCCAAGCGGTTGGAGCTTTGTCCGCTCACGCTGACCTACCCCCCAAATTCCGCGCGCCCCTGCTCGTTCCACCACTCGACCCACTTGCGGATCCCAATCTCGCGCTCCTGCTTGGTCCCCGCCGCCAGAAAGTTGATCCGCTGCCCCGTAATCCGCCGCAGCTCGTCCGAAGCCCACCTCCGCACCGACAGATCCTTGTGCGCCAGGCTCGACATGATCCACTCCACGCGATGGTGGTGCGCATTGTCGGCGTACCAGCTGCGCCAGCGGTGCGGCTTGAGCCCGAGCTGCTGGCCGGTGATCGAGCACAGTGACTCGAGCGCGGCCTCTTGGATGTAGCGCTCCTTGCTGAGCAGCAGATCGATGAGCTTGGGCACCGCCGCGATGTCGCGCACGGTCCCGACCGCTCGCGTGGCGTGCAGCTGGCGGGTGCGGTTGGGGCTGTCGAGCTCGCGGCGGATCACGGCGACGGCCTCGGCGAAGCCGAGCTCGCCCGAGTAGGTCTCGAGCACGCGCATCGCGATCGCGCGCACGTCCGCGTCGGGATCGAAGGCGAGGTCGCCGAGCGCTGCGATCGCCCGAGCGTGGCGCAGCTCCATGAACACGAACGCGACGTAGAAGCGCACGGTCGGGTTCGGGTGATCGATGAGTTCGACCAAGTACGGGCCGAGCTCGGGCAGCTCGAGCGCGACGCGGATCAGCGCGCCGTGGGCCGGCAGCGGCGGCAGCGTGTCGAGGTCGCGGCGCTGGACGTCGAGCTCGCCGGGGAACTGCTTGACGATGCGGCGGTAGGCCGGCTCGCCGAGCTCGCGCAGGTGTTGAACGGCCGAGCTGCTGCCGCGCATGGCCGCCTGGATGGCGGAGTCCAGCGCTTCGCTGTTGGACTCGGACTTGGCGCGCGGCTGCTCGTCGTCGTCGATCACGATACGCCCGCGCACCGAGTCACCGACCGCGCTGTCGAGCCCGCTCGGTGACTCGGTGCGC
>DATLLB010001040.1:0-3798 GCA_035538075.1 Enhygromyxa sp. | reverse complement strand
CGGCATCGAGCCGAGCAACGGCGAGGAGTACTCGATCCCGGCCGACAACCCGTTCGTCGACGACCAGGACGCGCTGCCGGAGATCTGGGCTTACGGCTTCCGCAACCCGTGGCGCTTCAGCTTCGACAGTGCGACCGACACGATGTACATCGGCGACGTCGGGCAGAACGCGTGGGAGGAGATCGACATCGGCAGCGCCGGCGGCAACTACGGCTGGAACCCGATGGAGGGCAACCACTGCTTCGATCAGAACGACTGCGACACCTCGGCGGGGCCCAACCAGGTCAACGCCGACGGCTACATCGCCCCGATCCACGACTACGGCGGTGGCCAGCGCTCGGTCAGCGGTGGCTACGTCTACCACTCGTGTCAGGTGCCCAACTGGCAGGGGCGCTACTTCTTCGCCGACTACGTGCTCGACCAGATGTGGGCGCTGACCTGGGACGGCAGCTCGGTCGACTTCCACGGTGAGGTCGCGACGCCGAACAACATCTCCAGCTTCGGCACCAACGCGTGGGGCGACGTCTACGTGGTCGAGACCAACCTCAGCTTCGGCGGGCCCCACCCCAACAACTCGCGCATCTTCCGAGTCGCTCCGGCTCGTTGAGCAATCATGCCGATGGCATGATTCGTCACTGAGCCTCTAGGTTTGAGAGAGGGACCGTCGCCGGTCCCTCTCCCCGTCGTGGCCAAGCCACGCCGGGGACCCCTCACCCCCTGCCCGCCGCTGACGCGGCGTTGGTTGTCTCGGTGACTGAGCAGCCGGGGATCCCTGCCCGCCGGTGACCGACGACATTCGGCAAGTCGCGCGGTTCGTGTACGATGTCGGAGGTGGGCAGCGACTCGAGGACGTCGGGCTCGGACACGCCGGGCTTCGGCACGACGGCTTCGGCGAGCCCAGCCACCGAGCCGTCGTCGGGCTTCGACTACGACGCGCTGACGATCGAGCAGCTGCTGCGCTCGACGATCCCGAGCAACGAGCAGCGGCTCGAGCTGCGGCGGCAGATCGGGCGCGGTGGCATGGGCTCGGTCTGGCTGGCGGTTGATCGCACGCTGCGGCGCCCGGTCGCGCTCAAGCAGCTCGATGACGCGTACGCGACCAAGATGTCGCTGGTCGCCAACTTCCTGCGCGAGGCTCGAGTGACCGCGCAGATCGACCACCCCAACCTCGTGCCGATCTACGAGGTCGGCGTGCGCGACGGCCATCGCATCTACTACACGATGAAGCTGATCGAGGGCGAGGATCTGGCGGTGCGCGTGCGCAGCAAGCCGCTCGAGGAGCGCAGCCAGACCGAGCTGCTCGATCAGATCGACGCGGTCGTGCGCATCTGCGGGGCCGTGGCCGCGGCGCACGACTTTGGCTATGCGCACTGCGACATCAAGCCCCACAACATCATGCTCGGCCGCTACGGCGCGGCGTACTTGATGGACTGGGGGCTGGTGCAGCCGCTCGGGCGCAAGACGGTGGTGCGCTCGTCGGCCCACGCCGAGGCCGAGGAGGTCAGCGGCGCCGAGCCGCGCTGGCTGACCGAGGCCGAGATCTTCGCGGGCGGGACCCCGGCGTTCATGGCCCCCGAGCAAGCCCGCGAGGCGCCGATCAGCGCGCAGACGGACGTGTTCGCGCTCGGGGCGGTGCTGTACTTCATCCTCACCGGTCGCGGCCCGTTCACCAATCGCTCGCGAGAAGAGGCGCTGGCTCGCGCGCGTGCCTGCGACTTCGAGCGACCCTCGGCGCTGCGCAACGACATCCCGCCTGCGCTCGAGGCCATCGTGCTCAAGGCGATGGCCGAGAAGCCCGAGCAGCGCTTCGCCACGGTCGAGTCGCTGGCGGTCGCGCTGACTCGCTACCTGCGTGGCGGCGGCTGGCAGTTCGAGGCGATCGAGGTCCCGGCCGGGCAGGTCGTGGTCCGCCAGGGTGAGCTGGCCGACGCGGCGTACATCATCGTCGAGGGCCGCTGCGAGGTGACCCGCGAGGATCAAGGCGAGACCCGAGTGCTGCGGATCATGGAGGCCGGCGAGGTGTTCGGCGAGACCGCGATCCTGGCCGGCTCGCCGCGCACGGCCACGGTGCGGGCGCTGACCAACGTGACGCTGTACTCGATCACCGGTGAGGTGTTCGAGCGCGAGGTCGGGCGCTGGAATCCCTGGGTCGCTCAGTTCGTGCAGACGCTCGCGCGCCGACTCGGCGAGGAACGCTGACTCGCGTCACGCCGCGCGCGGGCCTGGACCTGGCGGAGATCGGCTGTCACCTTAGTGCGGTGCGCACTCGAGCCCTCGTCTCCGCTCTGCTGCTCCCGCTCGCCCTGGTTTGGGCCTGTCAGTCGGTCCCGCCTGCGCACGAGGCCGAGCAGGTCGAGGCCACCGCGCCGGAGACCGACAAGCTCGAGGTCGTCGAGCGCACGCTCGCGGTCGCGGTCGCAGGTCAGACGCTCGGCACCGTCGAGACTCGGCTCGAGAAGGCGGCGGACGGCACTCGCACGACCCGCGAGCTGGTGACCTTCTCGGTCATCCGCGAGGGCGGAGGCGACGACGCGCAGTTCTCGAGCACCTCCGAGAGCGTGACCGTCTATGACGCCAAGCATCAGCTGGTGCTCGACACCGAGATCGAGCGCGAGGCCGGCATCACGATCACGCGCACGGTCACGATTGAAGGCAACGAGCTGGTCAGTCACTACTCGGGGCCCGGCCGACCCGACGACACCAAGCGCTTCCCGCTGCCGGCCGACTACCGCAGCCCGCTCGAGGTCGACTTCGAGCTGATCGCCGAGTGGCAGCAGACCGGCAAGCCGGTGACGCGCAAGTACTCGACCTTCGATGCGAGCCGCGAGCGCTTCTCGCCGACCGAGGTCACGCTGACCGGCACCACCGAGTACGAGCTCGGCGGCGAGGTCATCCCGGCGTATGTGTTCCGCACGGTCGAGGAGGACGGCTCGGTGATCGACGCGATCACCGATCACGAGCTGACCCCGCTGAAGGTCTCGGCCGCGGGCACCTTCGTGGCCACCGCGGTGACCGAGATGCCGGAGCTCGGCGCCGCCGGGCGCATCAACGCCGAGCTGCCGGTCGCCGGTCGCACGAACCCCGACTGGCGCGAGCTGGCTCGCCAGGAGCTCACGGTCACGGTCGAGGGCGACGATCCCAACGGCACCTCGCTGTGGGAGAACGGCCACTATCACGAGGTCACGCGCGAGGGCACGAGTTATCGCATCACGCTGTTGTCCACGCGTCCCGACCAGGGCTTCGTCGCGCCGAAGCTGCCGATGAGCGTGTCGGATCCGGAGGTCAGCCGCTACCTCGCGCCCACGGCCATGGCCCAGTCGGACGACGCGAAGATCGTGAGTCGGGCCAAGCAGATCGTCGGCAGCGAGCGCGACGCTCTGCTCGCGGCCGCGCGGATCGTCGAGGCGGTCTACGACGGTCTCGACAAGCAGGCGGGGGTGCGCGGCAGCGCGACCGCGACCGAGGTCCTGCAAAATGGCGCGGGCGACTGCACCGAGCACGCCGTGCTGGTGGTCGCGTTGATGCGCGCGGCCGGGATCCCGGCGCGGGTAGTTGACGGGATTGTGATGTTGTCGATGCCCGACGGTAGCGGCGTCGCGGGCTATCACGCGTGGGCCGAGATATGGTTGGGCCAGTGGATCGGCGTGGACGCGACCGTCAACGAGACCGGGACCTCGGCGCGCTACCTGCAATTCGGCGTCGACGAGCCTGGGATGATCAGCTCGGGCGGCAAGATGATGCGGGCGATCGGCAAGACCGCGATCGAGCTGGGGCCGCACAAGACCTACGAGCAGCTGC
>DATLLB010001039.1:0-4249 GCA_035538075.1 Enhygromyxa sp. | reverse complement strand
TGGTCGAGCAGGGCGCGAGCGCAGCTGCGACGCCACGCGAGGCCGCGCGCGGGGCCGAAGTCGTGATCGCCATGGTCCGCGATGACGAAGCGTCGCGCTTCGTGTGGACCGACCCCGACCAAGGCGCGCTGCTCGGCATGCAGGCCGGGGCGATCGCGTTGGAGGCGAGCACAGTGACGCCGACGTGGATCCACACGCTCGCCGAGCGGGCACACACGGTCGACGTTCACCTGCTCGATGCGCCCGTGCTCGGCTCGCGTCCGCAAGCCGAGGCGGGCGCGTTGATCAGCCTCGTCGGCGGTCCGGCGGAGACCGTCGAGCGGGTCCGCGGCGTGCTGCTGGCCTTCGCGAGCGCCATCCATCACGTCGGTCCGATCGGGACGGGGGCTCGCGCGAAGCTGGCCGTCAACGGGTTGTTCGCCGTCCAGGTCGCGGCGCTCGCCGAGCTGTTCGCAAGCTTGCCGCGAGCCACCGCCGTCGAGCTGCTCGGCGCGTTGCCGGTCACGAGCCCCGCGATCAAAGCCGTGGCCGGGTTGATCGCGGCGGGCAACTACGCCCCGCAGTTCCCGATCGAGCTCGTCGCCAAGGATCTCGGCTACCTGATCACCGACGCGGCACAGCTCGGTCGCCGCACGCCGATGGCCGAGGCTGCGCGAGCGGTCTACGAGCACGCGATCGCAGTGGGCTTCGCTGCCGACAACATCGCCGGCGTCGCGCAGCTCTACTTCTCAGCGACGACGTAGACCAGCCAGCTGTCCTGCTGCTCGGCCTCTTCGACTTCTTCGTACTCGCCGGTGCCGGACAGCATCCCGTCGTCGTCATCGTCATCGTCATCGTCGTCGTCCTCTTCCTCGACCAGCTCCCAGTAGACCCGCACCTTGCGAAAGCCGGCTTCGTAGAGCAGGTCACGCAGCTCGGGGATCGACCACAGCCGCCAGCGGTACGTGAACGCGCGCTCGATCTTCGACTTGTCGGGGAACCGGAAGTGGATGTGACAGACGATGTCGTTGGTGATGGGGTTGAACGACTCCTGCTCCCAGACGTACGTGAAGTCGTCGAGCTCGCGGATCTCTTCGTCGGTGTCGATCGCCTTGAGCCCGCCGAACAGCTCGAGGAACAGCAGGCCGCCCTCGGCCAGGCCGTCGTGGCAGCGGCCGAAGTAGCGGGCCAGCTCGTCGCGCTGCTTGAAGATGCAGAAGCTGAAGTTGAGCGCGGCGATCAGGTCGGCGCGCTCGAGCCCGCTGACCTCGAGCACGTCGCCCTGCACGAGCGTCAGGCGATCACCGAGCTGCTTGGCGTTGGGCTCGACGTTGTGCTCGCGGGCCCAGTCGAGCGTGGGCTTGTCGAGGTCGACGCCGATCGCCCGGTGCTCGGGGTCGACCAGGCACCAGGTGGTCGAGAGCAGCGCGGTCCCACAGAAGTCCTCGCGCAGCACCAGCGGCGCGGCGTTGCGCAGCTGCTCGTAGATGTCGGCGAACAGCTCGCAGTCGGCCTCGCACGACTGCACCGAGCTCTGGTAGAGCGCGTGGATGTCCGCTCGAGAGGCCATCGTGGCCTTGCTCTTGACCTTGGCCTTGCTCCTGACCTTCTTGCTCGCGCGCTTCTTCGGCTTGCCAGCCATGCAGTGCTTCTACCCGGATTTCGGACCGTTCTCGGCGCTGATGTAGACCCACCACGAGCCTTCGTTGTCGAGCGCCTCGACCTCATGATATTCGCCGGTGCCGTCGCCGTCTCGATCTTCGTCTTCGGCCCAGATCCGCACCTTGCTGAAGCCGGCCTCGAGCAGCAGCTCCTGCAGCTCGGCGAGCGTCCACAGCCGCCACGAGTAGGTGAAGGCGTCGTCGATCCGCGAGCCGTCCTCGAACGCGAAGTGGATCGCACAGTCCATGTGCGCGGTGATCGGGTTGTAGCTGACCTGCTCCCAGACGTAGGTGAAGGGCTCGCCGTCGTTGACGATGCCGTCGTCGTCGACGACCTCGCGCTCGTCGATGTTGGTCATCGCGACCTCGGACCCGCCGCAGGCGTCGAGGTACAGGATGCCGCCGGGCACCAGCCCCGCGCGGGCGGCCTCGAAGTAGCCGCGCAGGCTCGCGCGCGTGGTGAAGCACCAGTAGGAGAAGTTGAAGCCGACCGCGACGTCGACCGCCGGCCCGCTGGGCTCGAGCACGTTGCCGTTGCGCAGGACCACGCGCTGCTCGAGGTCGCCGCCGGCCGGGCGAATGCGGTGCTCGAGGCCCCAGTGCAGCGTGTCACGATCGAGATCGACACCGATCGCCTTGCGCTTGGGATCGCTCTGCGCCCACGCGAGGCTGAACACCGCGGTCCCGCAGAAGTCCTCGCGGATCGTCATCGGCTTGCGGCCGCGCAGCTCGCGAAAGCTGCGAGTGATGAATTCGACCTCCGACGGCGGATCCTGAACCGAGAGCGCGTAGAGCTCGTGGCGATCGGCGGTCGCGGCTCGGCTGCTGCGCGGGCGCTTTTGTTTGGCCATCAGTGGCCCGCGAATTAGAACCGCCCTTCGAATTGGTCAAGCGTGGGTCAGGCGTGCTGCAGCGCTTTGAGGCCGTTGTACGCGCCGGCGATCTTGCGCGTGACCTCGGTCGCCGCCGCGTACTTCTCGGGATCCGAGGCGTACTTGTCGGGGTGATACTTGGCCATCAAGCGTCGGTACGACTTGCGGATGGTGTCAAAGTCGGCGCCGACGGGGACCTCGAGCGTGCGGTGCCAATTCTCGATCTCGCGCTCGCTCGGGTGCCCACCCGATCGTCCGGTCCCGCCGCGTGCACGCGCCTCCTCGAACGCCCGCTCCCACGCCTCTTCGGCCTTGTCGGCGACCCGTCGCGCCTTGCGACCCGCCTTGGCGCCGACCGTGTCTCGGACCTCGCGGGCGACCTCTTCCTCGAGCTCTTCGTCCAGACGACGGCGCTCGCGGGTGTCGGGATCGCGGGAGAATGCGCTGGCGAAGTCGGTGACGTTCGCTCGGGCGACGTCGATCAGCCGCTTGCCGATGCCCACGGCGGAAGTGTGGCGCGGTGCTCGGGCGCCGGCAAGAGCGGCGGGCCGGAAGCTACTCGTCGTCGCGAGGTACGGCTCGATACACGGCGGTGCGGTCCTCTTCCTTGGTCTCGCGCGCGCGCGGCTCGGGTCGAGAGGACGGACGCGCGGGAGCTTGGGGCGAGGGCGGCGGCTTGAAGCGGGTGGTCTTGACCTGCTCGACCTTCGGGAACGAGGCGGTGACGGCCTCCTCGAATTCCTGCTTCTGCATGCGTCGCAGACCGAGCCCCTCGACGGGGGCCGGGCGCGCGAACAGGACTCGATCGGTGGTCGTGTCCTCGTCTGCCAGCTCGGGCTTGGGCTTGGGCTCGCTGGGCTCGGGCAAGCGCAGCGGCGTGCCGCTGTCGAGCGGGCGACGATGCGCGAGCACGTCCTCGATCCGCAGCTGCATCTCGGGGCGCATGGCCGCGAACTCGACCCCCATCCCGTGGGGCTTGTGCGAGTGACGGACGACCTTGCCGAACGCCTCGATCACGACCGGGTCATCGATCAGGATCGTGAAGCGCAGCTCGATCATCGAGCCGACCGGCAGCAGCTCCTCGGTGTGCACGAACACGCCGCCGAGCGAGAGATCCGAGACCCAGTTCTCGCCCGCCGCGGAGCGGCCGAACTCGTCGTTGATCGGGATCCGCTCCTCGCGTCGCCTTTCGTCGTCTTCGGCCACGCGCGGATCCTAGATCGTTTCGGCGCGACTAGGGGTTGACGCCCTCGCGGCGCGCCTTCTTGCCGCGGATCTCGTACTTCTCGGGGTGGTAGCCCTTGCGGCCCTGGACCTCGATCGCCTTCTGCACGCGCTTGACCGTGTGGTCGACGGCAGGCCGCTCGGGCCCGTTCATCAAGTCGGCGACGTCGGGGTGGGCGGTGATCGAGATGACGTCGCCGGCGAGGTGCTCACCCTCGCGGCGGATCTGCCGGAGGATCTCGTAGCAGACCGTGCTCGGGCTCTTGTGATAGCCCTTGCCGCCACAGATCTCGCACCCGGTCGCGAGCCGCCGCTCGAGGCTCTCGCGGGTCCGCTTGCGGCTCATCTCGACCAGACCCATCTCCGAGATCTTGGTGATGTGGGCCTTGGCGCGGTCGCGGCGGAGGGCCTCCTGCAGCCGGCGGTAGACCTTGCGCCGGTTGGACTCGCGGTCCATGTCGATGAAGTCGATGATGATCAGCCCGCCGACGTTGCGCAGGCGCAGCTCTGTCT
>DATLLB010001038.1:0-6113 GCA_035538075.1 Enhygromyxa sp. | reverse complement strand
TCCGACCCCAACCCGCCGCGCCCGAGCGCGCCGCTGCTCGGGGTCGAAGATGACCGCCACCTCGATCCGCACGGTCACGCGGGCGGCACTTGGGAGCTCGACACCACGCACATGCAGCCGAGCGATTACGTGCTCACGCTGCAGGCCGTCGACCGGACGCTGCTCGACAGCGGCTCGGTCACCCGCTGGTCGGGCTCGGCTGCGATCGACTTTCGCCTCGCACCGCCGATTAGCGCCTTCTCCGCGACGGCGCGCGGGCGTGGATTCTCACACGTGCGACGCATGTAGATCGCGAGGGCGCGTACCCTTAGCATCCCGGGGATGGCGGACAACAACGACGGCCTTCGGCCACAAGAAGTCGAGGTCTTCGCGCGTGGGCTCTGGTACCTGGCCACGATCGACGGCGAGGCGCACGAGCGCGAGGAGCAGCTGATCCGAGAGTTCCTCGCCGAGGCCAACAGCAAGCTGAGCTGGGCCGAGGTCACGCGCGGCGACTTTGCCCCGCTCGAGGCGGCCAACCTGCTCGAGACCACCTTCTTGCGCCGCATCTTCATGAAGCTCGCGGTCGCGCTGGTCCACGCCGACGGCGTCTACACCGACAACGAGCGCAAGGCGATCGGCGAGCTCGCCGACGTGTTCGGATTCAACAACGCCGAGTTCGGCGAGATCGAGCAAGCGGCCAAGCGCGTCGGCCTCGCGCCGGAATGACGCGGTGATTCTCGGGCTTCCCCACCTTCAGACAGGAGCACCCATGGGACGGATAATGGACTTCATCCGCAACGAGCTGATCGAGATCATCGAGTGGCTCGACGACACCAATTACACCCTCGTCTGGCGGTTCCCCGACCAGGACCACGAGGTCAAGAACGGCGCCAAGCTGGTCTGCCGGCAGGGCCAGGCGGCGGTGCTCGTCAACGAGGGCGTGATGGCCGACGTGTTCGGCCCCGGCACCCACACGCTCTCCACACAGAACGTTCCGATCCTCTCGACCCTCAAGGGCTGGAAGTACGGCTTCAACAGCCCCTTCAAGGTCGAGATCTACTTCATCAACCTCAAGCAGTACCTCGATCAGAAGTGGGGCACGCCGAATCCGGTGATCATTCGCGATCCCGAATTCGCGGTCGCCGGTCGCCCCGGTCGGGTGCCGATCCGTGCGTTCGGCAGCTACAACTTCCGCATCGCCGATCCCGCCCAGTTCTTCAAGGAAGTGGTCGGCACCAACGCGATGGTCACGACCGACGAGATCGAGCGCTTCATCAAGAGCCGCGTGCTGCAGGCGTTTGGCAAGGCCGCCAACCAGGCCAAGGTCAGCGTCGCCGACCTCGCCGGCCACGTCGACGTGCTCGCGACCGAGGTCAAGGGCGGCATCCAGGGCGATCTGACCGCGCTGGGCCTCTCGCTGACCAGCTTCATCATCGAGAGCATCACGCTGCCGCCCGCCATCCAAAAGGCGCTCGAGGACGCGGCGGTGCAGGCCGCTCGCGGCGTCGACAACACGATGGCCTGGGAAGGCATGCAGGCCATGCGTGACGTGGCCGCCAACGCTCACAAGGCGCAGGGCGGCGGGGTCATGAACGCGGGCATGGGTCTCGGCATGGGCATGGGCATGGGCAACATGATGGGGCAGATGATGTCGCCGCAGGCGATGGGCTATCCGCCGCAACCGGGCTATCCGCCGCAGGCCTACCCGCCTGGCTATCCGCCGCCCGGTTACCCGCCGCAGCCCGGATATCCGCCGCAAGGCTACGCGCCCCCGCCCGGCTATCCGCCGCAGCCCGGCGCCGCGCCTGCTCCGGCGCCGGTTGCCGAGCCGCAGAACGAATTGCAGGCCAAGCTGCAGAAGCTCAAGGCGGCTTATGAAGCGGGACTGCTGACCGATCAGGAGTACAGCGCCAAGAAGGCAGCGCTGCTCGATACGCTCTGATCGACCACGCGTCGGAACCACCCGCGGGCCTCACTGTCGAGGCCGCCTGCGAGTGACCGATGCGGATCTCCAGCACGCTCCCCTGCCCTTCGACCGGCGCCCGGACATCGAGTCTCGGCGCCGGTTTTTGTTTGTCGCTGCTCGCTTGCACGCCGTACGGCGAGCTCGAGGAGGAGGTCGAGAGCGACGTCGCGCTCGATGGCAAGGCGCCAATTCGGTACAGCGACGTGCACGTCGACGACGACGATCGTGCGGTGCCAGTCGCCGAGCTCGCGGCCGATCCCCGCTGCTGGACCGAGGCTGGCAAGCCGAGCGAAGCCTGGGAGATCGATGACCCAAACGCTGATCCCGTGACCGGCACGCTCGCCGTCCAGCATCGCGGCAAGCTGCTCGCGCTGCCGCTGCAGCACACGCGCTTCGACACCGTGGTGGTCGGGACCGTGGCCGAGACCGAGGTCACGCAGATCTTCAGCAACCCCTTCGACGAGCCGATCGAGGCGGTCTACATGTTCCCGTTGCACGAGCGCGCGGCCGTCGACGACTACTGGCTGAAGGTCGGCGAGCGAGCGATCCGTGGGCAGATGCAGACCCGCGAGCAGGCCCGCGAGACCTACGAGCAGGCCAAGCACAGCGGACGGACCGCGGGCCTGCTCGAGCAGCAGCGGCCCAATCTGTTCACGCAGCACGTCGCCAACATCCTGCCGGGCGAGCGCATCGAGGTCTCGATGCACGTGGTCCAGCCGCTCGAGCAGGAGCACGGCGTGTTCTCGCTGGTGCTGCCGACCGTGGTCGGGCCGCGCTACGTGCCCGACACCGTCCGCGACGCGCAGAAGATCACCGCGCCGAGCGTACCGGAGGGCGATGTCACCTGCGCCGACCTCGACATCTCGGTCGCGATCGAGTCGGGTCTGCGGCCCCGGGCGCTGCGTTCGAAATTCCACGCGATCGACATTCAGCGCGAGCAGGACGTCGCGTTCATCGAGCTCGATCGCAGCGCCGGACCGGTCGTCGCCAACCGCGACTTCGTGCTGACCTGGGATCTCGGCCGCGCGCAGCCGCAGGCGGCGATCGTCGCCCAGGCCAAGCACGACGGTGGCTACTTCACGCTGACCGTGCAGCCGCCCGAGCTGGTGCCCGACGAAGAGGCGGTGCCGCGCGAGCTGGTGTTCGTGGTCGACAACTCGGGCTCGATGGACGGCGTGCCGATCGACACCGCCAAGGCGCTGATGCGACGCGCGCTCGCGGGCTTGCGGCCCGACGACGCGTTCACCGTGCTGCGCTTCTCCGACGACGCGTCGGGCCTCTCGAGCACGCTGCTGCCGGCCAGCGAGCACAACCTCGCAAGCGGTCTCCAGTTCATCGACGCCATGTATGGCGAAGGTGGGACCGACATGACCAGGGGCATCCACGCGGCCCTCGATTTGCCGCGCGATCGCGATCGCTTGCGCATCGTGTTGTTCTTGACTGACGGCTACATCGGCAACGAGTCCGATGTCTTCGAGCTGATCGAGCGCGACCTCGGCGACGCGCGGCTGTTCGCGCTCGGCGTCGGCGTCTCGCCCAACCGCTATCTGCTCGACGGCATGGCCACGGTCGGGCGCGGAGCCGTGAGCTACGCGGGCGAGCAGATGGCCATCCAGGACGTGGTCAATCGCTTCTACGAGCGCATCGAGACCCCGGTGCTCACCGACCTCGAGATCGACTGGCAAGGACTCGCGGTTGCCGAGGTGCTGCCCGGCAAGCTGCCCGATCTGTTCGCCGGGCAGCCGCTGACCGTGTTCGGCCGCTACCAGGGCACGCCGTCCGGGACCATCGTCGTGCGCGGCCACGCACGCGGCGAGTTGGTCGAGATCCCAGTCCGCTTCGAGCTCGCCGAGGCCGACGATCTCTCCGGAGTCTCGTCGATCTGGGCGCGCAACAAGATCGACGCGCTGCTCGGCTATCCCAACCGGGCGAGCAGCGAGACGACCCAGCAAGTCGTCACCGAGCTCGCGCTCCAGCACCGGATCATGACGGAGTTCACCTCGTTCGTGGCCGTCGAGGAGCGCCACGTGGTCAACCCCGACGGGACCCCAACCACGATCGTGGAGGCGCTGCCGCTGCCGGAGGGCACCAACTTCGAGAGCCCGAAGGGCGAGGCCTTCGGTGTCGGCGGATACGGGCTGATCGGCCGAGGTGGCGGTGGCGGCACGGGCAGCGGCTACGGTCGTGGCAGCGGAGGGGGCTTCGGCGGACGCGGCAAGCGAGTGCCGATGATCCAGCAGGCCCAACCCACGATCACTGGCAGCCTGGATCGGGACATCATTCGTCGGATCGTCCGGGCCCACATCAACGAGGTCCGCAGCTGCTACAACGCCGCGCTGACCCAAGACCCGAACCTCGCGGGTCGCGTGACGATCGAGTTCACGATCGCCGCCAGCGGCAAGGTCGTCGGCGCCGTCGTGCACGGAAACGACACTGGCGACGCAGCGCTCGGCACTTGCGTCGCCAAGGCGGTGAAGCGCTGGTTGTTCCCCAAGCCGAAGGACAGCGGCGAGGTCGTCGTCCGCTACCCCTTCGTCCTGAGCCCCGGCTGATCGCCGTCGAGACGAGCGCGACCGATGCAACTCTCGAGCATTCGCATCTTCGCCGGCTCATGTCTGCTGCTCGCATGCACGCCGTGGGGCGTCGACGTCGACGACAGCGTCACGCCCGAGCGCGCGCAGGAGCAGCCGCGTGAAGGCGAGCTCGAGCAGCCGCGCTTGCCTGACGAGGATCGCGAGGCGCCGATCGAGGCGCTCGCCGAAGAGCCGCGCTGCTCGCAGGACGGCAAGCCGAGCGAGGCCTGGGAGATTCATGATCCCAACGCCGATCCCGCGACCGGCATGCTCGCGGTGCAGCAGCACGGCAAGCTGCTCGCGCTCCCGCTCCAGCACACCACGTTCGACACCGTGGTGGTCGGGACCGTGGCCGAGACCGAGGTCACGCAGATCTTCGCAAACCCCTTCGACCAGCCGATCGAGGCGGTCTACCTGTTCCCGCTGCACGAGCGGGCCGCCGTCGACGATTACTGGCTCACGATCGGCAAGCGATCGATCCGCGGACAGATGCAGACCCGCGAGCAGGCGCGCGCGACCTACGAGCGAGCCAAGCACGACGGACACACCGCCGGTCTGCTCGAGCAGCAGCGGCCCAACATCTTCACGCAACGGGTCGCCAACATCCTGCCGGGCGAGCGCATCGAGATCTCGATTCACGTCGTCCAGCCGCTCGAGCAAGAGCACGGCGTGTTCTCGCTGGTGCTGCCGACCGTCGTGGGTCCGCGCTACATCTCGGCCACGGTCCGCGACGCGAAGGAGATCAGTGCGCCGGTGATCCCCGAGGGCGATACCACCTGCGCCGACCTCGACGTGTCCGTGACGATCGCGTCCGGCCTCCGCCCGCGGGCGCTGCGGTCCTCGTTCCACGCGATCGAAATCCAGCGCGAGCGTGACGTCGCGTCGATCGTGCTCGATCGCAGCGCGGGTCCGGTCGTCGCCAACCGTGACTTCGTGCTCTCGTGGGATCTCGGACAGGCGCAGCCGCAGGCGGCCATCGTCGCGCAGGCCGAGGGCGACGCCGGCTACTTCACGCTGACCGTGCAACCGCCCGAGCTGGTGCCCGACGAACAGGCGATGCCGCGCGAGCTGGTGTTCGTGGTCGACAACTCCGGCTCGATGGACGGCGTCCCGATCGCGACCGCGAAGCAGTTGATGCGACGCGCGCTCGCGGGCTTGCGCCCCGACGACACCTTCACCGTGCTGCGCTTCTCCGACAGCGCCTCGGGCCTCTCGAACACGCTGCTGCCTGCCCACGAGCACAACGTCGCGCTCGGGCTCGAGTTCGTCGAGGCCATGTACGGTGAGGGCGGCACCGAGATGAGCGCGGGCATTCGTGCCGCGCTCGAGCTGCCGCGCGAGCGCGAGCGCATGCGCATCGTGCTGTTCCTGACCGACGGCTACATCGGCAGCGAGGACGAGATCTTCGCGCTGATCGAACAGCACATCGGCGACGCGCGGCTGTTCGCGCTCGGGGTCGGCAGCGCGCCCAACCGCTACCTGCTCGACGGCATGGCTCAGGTTGGTCGCGGCGCGGTCACTTACGCGGGCGAGCACGAGGCGATCGACAGCGTGGTCGCTCGCTTCTACGAGCGCATCGAGACCCCGGTGCT
>DATLLB010001037.1:0-4520 GCA_035538075.1 Enhygromyxa sp. | reverse complement strand
GATCGGGCAGCACCCGCCCGAGCCGCGCGAGCTCGTCTGCGACGTGCTTGACGTACGGGCAGTGGTTGCACATGAACACCACCAGCACGGCCGCATGCGTGCCCGGAGCGGGCAGCGAGATGATCGCACCCTGGGTGTCCGGCAACGTGAAGCTCGGCGCCCGAGTGCCGAGCGCAACCATCGTCGAAGGCGTGAGTGCCACGCCGCGAGCTTAGCCCGATTAGGAGGAGCTCAGCTTGCGCTTGAGCTCTTCGAGCTGGGCGTCGACCTCGGCGGCGCGCAGGTCGTCCTCCGGCGGCTCACCCATGTCGAGGTCGGGCTCGGCGGAGTCGTCGTCGCCATCGCGAGCGGCCGATCCGATCGCCTTCTGCGGCCCGCTCGATCCGCTCCCGAGCGCCATCTTCTGCTTGAGCGCCTCGAGCTCGGCGTCGACGCTCGAGCCGGCCGCGAGCGCCTTGAACTGCGACTCGAGCGAGGTCTCGGGCAGGGCGCCCAGCTCGGCAGAAGCTTCGGCCTCGGCCTCGAGCTGAGTCACGCGCTCGTCCATCCGCGCGAAGGTGCTGTCGTGCGAGTCGGTGCTGTTGAGCTGCGACAGCGTCTTGTTGATGGTCGCCTGCGCCTGCGCCCGCTTCTGCCGGGAGACCAGGATGTTGCGCTTGCGCTTGGCCTCTTCGATCTTGGCGTCGAGGCTGCGCAGCGCCTCCTTGAGCTGCTCGACCGACTGCTTCTGCGCCTCCCATTGATCCTTGAGCGTGGCCGCGAGCTCGTCGTGCTCGGACTTGCGCGCCAGCGCAGCGCGGGCGAGGTCGTCGTTGCCGGCCCGCACCGCCATCATCGCCTTCTTCTCCCAGTCGGCGGCCTTGGCCAGCTCCTGCTCGTACTGCTTCTTGATGCGCTTCTCGTCGGCGATCGCTACGGCGACCTGCTTCTTGGCCTCGACGAGCTGGCCCTTCATGTCGACGAGGACCTGGTTGAGCATCTTCTCCGGGTCCTCGGCCCGGTTGATCAGCTCGTTGATGTTCGACCGGATCAGGGTCCCGAGTCGTCCAAACAGTCCCATATTAGGCCTCCGCGGTCGCCCTGGCGCTGAGCTTCCAGTTCGAGAGTTTTTCGAGGTGAGTGTCGAGCGTCATCGTCAGGTCGTCGATGACCGCTTGGAATTCGTTGGCGTCGAGGTTCTCGGTCTGCAGAGCGCCCGACAACACCACACGCTCGCCTTCGATTGCATAGGCGTTGTGCAAGAAGTCGGCGTTGAGCTCGAGCAGCGTGCGGTAGAGCGCTTCGCGGTTGTCGACCTGCTCGTCGAGCACGCCGAGCGAGAGCGAGAACAGCACGATCGGCTCTTCCACTTTGACGACCACGCGGCTGCGATGCTGGTTGTCGAGCTGCAGCACCCACGTGGTCGGATCGACCTGATCGAAGGGCACGCCCGCGCGAAATAGCAGTGACTCGACGTTGTCGGCGCTGGTCGTCATCCCGCGGCGTCTCCTCGACAGAGGGCACCCCGAGTGTGCCGCGCCAACGCGCGCCTGAGAACCACCCCGATTCCGCCTGGCTCGACAGCCGTGCAAGAGCGCTCGGGCGATGGGGTCATGAGGCGGATCCCGGACTGGCCGACCGGAGGATCGAGTCTATGCCGGGCGCTCAGGTGCGGCAAGGCGCGCCTCAGCGGCCCGCGCCGGGCCCTGGGGCTGCGGAGATTTGCAAGAAATCGGCACGAGCGGCGCGTGGACGGCGGTAGGGCACCATGGTAATCGCTCTCCTGCGATGCCGGAGTCGCGCAAAGATCCGTCGAGCGAGGGCCTGCCACGACACCTCGGGATCATCATGGACGGCAACGGCCGTTGGGCACGTGAGCGCGGGCTGCGGCGTGAACAGGGCCACAGTAAGGGCGCCGATGCGGTGCGGGAGGTCGTGCGAGCGTGTCGGCGGATCGGCCTCGATGCGCTGACGCTGTTCGCATTTTCGAGCCAGAACTGGGATCGGCCGCCACGCGAGGTGTTTCATCTGATGCACCTGCTGCGCCGTTACTTGATCGACGAGCGCTCGGAGATCCTCGACAACGACATTCGCCTGGTCACGGTCGGCGACATTCAGCGGCTGCCACGGATCGTGCTGCGACCGCTGCTCGAGCTGATGGAGGCCTCGTCGCGCAACCGCGGGATGACCTTGTGCTTGGCGCTGAGCTACGGCGGTCGTGAGATGATCGCCTCGGCCGCGCGGGATCTGTGCCGAGCAGTCGCGCGCGGCGACATCGATCCCGAGTCCGTCGACGCCGAGCTGTTCGGCCGCTACCTGCCGTCCAGCAGCTTGCTGCCGCCGCTCGATCTCTTGATCCGCACGAGCGGCGAGCGACGGGTCTCGAATTTCTTCCTGTGGGAGGTGGCCTACGCCGAGCTGCACTTCTCCCCGGTCATGTGGCCCGACTTCGGCGAGGCCGAGCTGTGGGCGGCGCTGCGTGACTACGGCAAGCGGGAGCGCCGCTACGGCTTGACCTCCGACCAGATCACCCATGCGAACAACGGCCAGCGAGGCGCGGCCGTCAGCGCGATCGAGGCGATCACCGACGGCGTGCTCGCCGATCCGCTGCCCGAGCCCGGTCGCTGAGATGAACGACGCGAGCGACTTGGATGGCTCGGGGCCGGCGAGCAAGCCGGGTTTGAGCAACCTGGCGCAGCGGCTGCTGACCGCCGCCGTGCTGATTCCGATCTTGGTGGTGTCGATGTTCGTCGAGCCGACCGCGTGGTCGATCCTCGGCTGCTCGGTGCTCGCGGTGTTCTTCGCCGCCGACGAGTACCTGCGCATGGGCCTCGGCGATCGCGGCTCGTCCGATCGTGCGCTGGGCTTGCGGGCCGTGTACGGCCTCGCGGGCGCCGGCGTGATGATCGGCAATTTCGTGCTCGGCACCCAGGCGGCGATGGCCCCGACCATGTTCATGGCCGCGATGCTGGTCGCGACCGCGGTGCTGGTTCGCAAGCAGCACCTTGCCGACGCCGGGCGTCACTTCGCGTACGCGCTGGCCGGCTTGGTCTACGTGCCGATGCTCGCGTGCGTGTGGCCGCTGCTGAAAAAAGAACTGGGCCCCGAGTGGTTGTTCTTGGCGCTCGCGCTCGCGTTCAGCTCCGACACGCTCGCGTACTTTGGCGGTCGCGCGTTCGGCAAGCACAAGCTCTACGAAGCGGTGAGCCCGAAGAAGACCGTCGAGGGCAGCATCGGCGGGCTGGTCGGCGGCGTGGCGGCGATGGTCGGCATGGGCCACTTCTGGCTCGCGCCGGAGATTCCGATCGCCCACTGCGTCGCGCTCGGGTTGATCGGCAGCGCGCTCGGGCAGATCGGCGACCTCGTCGAGTCGATGATCAAGCGGACCTTCGGCATCAAGGACAGCGGCCACATCCTGCCCGGCCACGGCGGCATGCTCGATCGCGTCGACGGCCTGCTGTTCGTCGCGCCGCTGATCTACTACTACGCCAAGCTCGTGCTGTGAGCTCTCACCAAGGCAAAGTAGCTCTCAGTAGTCCCCGCCGGGACCGAGGGCCTTCTGCTTGTCCTTGTTGAAGTAGTAGTAGACCCCAGCGGCCGGGATGCCGATGATCCCGGCGATCAACAGGACGGGGAGCAGTGCGCTCACGAGCGCGGCCGTTGCCGCGGTCCCTGCGCCACTCGCTACGCCTGCGACCGCGGCAGTGCCGTTGCTGGCGTTTTTCGACTTGGCGTAGATGTAGGTTCCTACGCCAACGAGGGTGGCAATTGCGAAGAGACCCATGGCTGTGCCGCAGTATAGGACACCGAACTCGCGGCGGTAGGATTCCACCCCAGCGACCCCAACCGCGCGCTCGGGCCCGGGACACCAGGCGGGTACAACTCTCAACCTGGGCTGGACGGCGCCGCGCGTGGGACAGATACTCCGGCGGTGGCTGATACCCCGACCGGCGATTCCAAGGCGAAGGCCGAGGACACGCGCCCGCGTGCGAACGCGGGCCAAGATCGAGATCGACGCCGCGGCGGTCGCAAGGGCAAGGGCAAAGAGCGCAGTGCCGAAGCGGACGCCGAGCGCAACGATGCGAGCCAGCGCAGGCGTGACAAGCCGCGCCGTGACCGAGATCGTGATCGCGATCGAGATCGAGATCGGCGCAGCGAGCAACCGCTGACCGCCGGTTTGTTCGCCGGCGTCGCAGACCGGGAAATGCCGTGCCGCGTGGCCGGCTGTCCGAACACCTGGACGTGGTTCGGCACGCAGCAGATCCGCTCGCTCGGCAAGCCGCCGCCCAAGCGCATGTGTGCCGAGCACCTCGCCGAGTCGGAGAGCATCGACGATCGGCAGATGCCGTGCCGCAACAACTGGTGTCCGCACACCTGGACGTGGACGCGCGCGGCTCAGCTCTACCAGCGCGAGCGGCAAGAGAAGCTCAAGCCGCCGCATCGCCTGTGCGATCAGTGCTTCGAGGCCGAGAAGACCACCGACGATCGCGAGGTCGCGTGCAAGATCCCGGAGTGCAAGCACACTTGGACGTGGACGCGCG
>DATLLB010001036.1:0-2243 GCA_035538075.1 Enhygromyxa sp. | reverse complement strand
TCGAGCAGCTGCTGCAGCTCGACCCGCGAGAGCTTGCCGTCGGCGTTGATGTCGAACATCTCCAGCACCCCGGTGATGAAGTCGAGCAGCTTGAGGTCCGTGACATCTTCACCGCTGGCCCGCAGCATGTCGGTCAGGAAGCTCTCGAGCTCGGGGCCGGCCTCGATGTAGCCGGAGTTGTCGCGATCGTAGTGCTGCCAGATCTCGGCGAGCTCGGCCGGGCCGAGCTTGCTCAGCTGCGTGTACTTGTCGAGGAAGCTGTCGCTCACACGCGTTGAGTACCAGAGTCGGCGCGGCCGGTGGCGGCTGCAGTGACGCGACGGATCTCGCGCTGCTCTGCGCATTCACGGTTACTTCATCCACATTCGCCGGACTTCGCCCGAACTGGCCGTGCAAGGCCCTACGCATGCGAATTTCGGGTAGATTGAGCGCATGAGCTCCGACCCGATCGGCGAGGCGATCGCGGCCCATGGTGATTTGCCAGGCGGACTGCTGCAGGTCCTCCACGGCATCGCCGATCGCCTCGGCTACATCCCACCCGACGCGATCGGCCGGGTCGCTGCGGCTCTCAACCTGTCGCGCGCCGAGGTCTACGGGGTCGTCACCTTCTATCACGACTTTCGCAGCGAGCCGCCGGGGCGCCACGTGCTGAAGCTGTGTCGCGCCGAGGCCTGTCAGTCGATGGGCAGCGATGCCCTCGCCGAGCAGCTCGAGCGGCGGCTCGGCTGCGCGTTCAAAGAGACTTCGGCGGACGGGGCGATCACGCTCGAGCCGGTCTACTGTCTGGGCAACTGTGCGGCGGCGCCATCGATGCTGATCGATGGCCAGCTGCGTGGCCGCCTCACCGCCGAGCGGGTCGAGCGTCTGGTCGACGAGCTCGCCGCGAGCGTGGAGGCGTCGGCGTGAGCGTGACGGTCTACGTCCCGATCGACGCGACCGCCCGCTCGGTCGGCGCCGACGAAGTCGCTGCTGCGATCGCGCGCGAGGCTGCGGCCCGCGGCGAGCAGGTCTCGATCGTTCGCAACGGCACGCGCGGGCTGTGCTGGCTCGAGCCGCTCGTCGAAGTGGTCACGCCGGCCGGTCGGGTCGCGTACGGGCCGGTCGCCGTCGAGGATGTCGCGAGCTTGTTCGCGGCCGACTTCCTGCGTGGCGGCGCACATCCGCTCGGGCATGGCCTCACCGAGGCGATCCCCTATCTCGCCAAGCAAGAGCGGCTGACCTTCGCGCGCGTCGGCATCACTGATCCGCTGAGCCTGGCCGACTATGAAGCGCACGGCGGCTGGCGAGGGCTGCGAAACGCGTTGGCGGCGAGCAGCGCGGAGATCGTCGAGGCCGTCACACAGAGCGGCCTGCGTGGTCGCGGCGGCGCGGCGTTTCCGGCCGGGATCAAGTGGCGAACGGTCGCGTCGGCACCCGCCGATCACAAGTACATCGCCTGCAACGCCGACGAAGGCGACTCGGGCACGTTCAGCGATCGCATGCTGATGGAGGGCGATCCCTACGTGCTGATCGAGGGCATGATGATCGCCGGCCTCGCCGTCGGAGCGGAGCGTGGCTACATCTACCTGCGCTCCGAATATCCCGACGCCGAGCGCACGCTGCTGGCTGCGCTGGCTCGCGCTCGTACGGCCGGGTTTCTCGGCGACGACATCCTCGGCAGCGGCCAGCGCTTCGACATCGAGCTGCGTCGGGGCGCGGGCGCGTACATCTGCGGCGAAGAGACGGCGATGCTCGAGAGCCTCGAGGGCAAGCGCGGCATGGTCCGACCGAAGCCGCCGCTGCCAGCAATCGAGGGCTTGTTCGGCAAGCCGACGGTCGTCAACAACGTGATCACGCTGGCGAGCGTGCCGATCATCCTCGACCGCGGCGCGAAGTATTACGCCGACTACGGCATGGGTCGCTCGCGCGGCACCTTGCCGTTTCAGCTGGCCGGCAACATCCGCCGCGGCGGCCTGGTCGAGAAGGCGTTTGGTCTGACGCTCGGCGAGCTGCTCCACGACTACGGCGGCGGCACGGCGAGCGGTCGGCCGATCCGCGCGGTGCAGGTCGGCGGTCCGCTCGGGCCCTACCTGCCCGCGTCGAAGTTCGACACGCCGCTCGATTACGAGGCGTTCGCAGCCGCGGGCGGCATGCTCGGTCACGGCGGCGTGGTGGTGTTCGACGACACCGTCGACATGGCGAAGATGGCCCGCTACGCGCTCGAGTTCTGCGCGATCGAGTCGTGCGGCAAGTGTACGCCGCGC
>DATLLB010001035.1:0-6144 GCA_035538075.1 Enhygromyxa sp. | reverse complement strand
GCCGCCGATCAGCTGCGACTCCCAGAAGCCGTCGGGGTTGGCGGCCTTGAGCAGCGCCGACCAGTCGCCGGAGAACGGCTCACCGATGGCCTCGAACCCGGCCGCGACGAGGATCTGCATCCACATCGACGTGCCCGAGCGCGGCGTACCGGTGACGATCAGCATCGTCCGCAGTAGACCACGAGCGCGGCGAAGCTTCCAAGCAGTGTTGCGTCACTCCGCAGTCAGCCGCGCGACCACGCGCTCGAGTCGAATCCCGCGACTGGCCTTGAACAGCGCGGCACCGGGTCGCTCGCCGAGCTGCTCGCGGACCCACGCGGTCGCGCGCTCGAGCCCGGGCTCGTCGTTGTCCAGGTGCGTCGCCGCGAGCCCGCCCGCGCGCGCACCCGCGACGATCTCCGCCGCACACGGCCCAAAGCCCAGCACCGCGTCGAGCCCGAGCTCGGCCGCCCGCGCGCCGATCTCCCGGTGCAGCTGCGCCTGCGTGGGCCCGAGCTCGAGCATGTCACCGAGCACCGCGATCAGCCGACCCGGTCGAGCGCCGCGCAGCATCGCCAGGCTCGCGAGCGCGGCGTGCATCGATCCCGGGTTGGCGTTGTAGCAGTCGGCGATCAGCAGGTGCGGCCCAAGCTCGCGCAGGCGCCCGCGATCGCCGACCGGATCGACGGCCTCGAGCGCCTCGACCAAGGGCGCGAGCGGGAGCCCGAGGTGCAGCGCCGTCGCGACCGCGCTGGCGGCATTGCGGGCGTTGTGAGCCCCAAACGTGGCCAGCCGAAACTCCAGCCGATCACCCGCGCGCAGCCGCAGGACCACTCGCGTCCGCACGCCGACCTCGACCTCGACGATCGCCACGTCTGGCGCATCGCCGCCGCGCTCGGGCCCGACTCGGATCGTGCGCACGCCCTGCTCCGGCGCGGGCAGGTGCGGCAGCAAGCTCGGCTCGTCGCTCGGCACGATCAACGCCGGTGGGGAACCGTTCGCGCGCAGGTGAGCGATCGGCTCGGCCTCCGCGGCCGCGATCGCGTCGAGGCTGCCCATGAACTCGAGGTGCTCGAGCGCGATCGAGGTGATGATGTGCACCGTCGGCGCGACCACCCGCGCGAGATGATCGTTCTCCCCCGGCGCGCTCATGCCCAGCTCGAGCACCGCGGCGGCCGGATCGTGCGGCTCGTCGACCAACGTCAGCGGCACGCCGAGGTGATTGTTGAAGTTGCCGCGAGTGCACAGCACCGGATCGAACGCGGTCGCCAGCACAGCCTCGACGAACGCCCGCGTGGTGGTCTTGCCGTTGCTACCCGTGATCGCCACGACCGGCCCCTCGATGCGCGCACGGGCGGCGCGAGCGAGCGCGGTCAGTCCCGCGAGCGTGTCGTCGACCTCGACCACGGTCAGCTGCTCGCAGCCGGCAGGGATCGATCGACCGGCCGCGATCAAGCAGGCGCTCGCGCCGGCCTCGGCCGCCGCCGCGATGAAGTCGTGGCCATCGCGGGCGGCGACGATCGGCACGAACAACGCGTCGCGCCGGGGCGCGCGGCTGTCGATGAACGCCGACGCGATCGCTCGGGCACCGATCTGCCGAAGCCGGCCACCGGCCGCGGCTGCGAGGGTCTCGGGGGTCCAGCGCACGGCCGACGGTCTACCACGGAGGGTCGGCGCACCCGCACCTACACCCTGCGGCGAAGGGAATTCCGTCGAGATGCACGTAGCATTTTCGATTCGTGACACCCTCCGGCCGCGCCACGCGGCTGCAAATTCACGGCTTCGCGCGAGCCTGGCCGGTGAGCGATGGAGATCGGCGCCGCGCTGGAGCGGTTGCTCACCCGCGGATCCGGCGTGCTAGAGTCCCCGCGTCGATCCACGCTGTTTTGCCCACCATGACCCTCCAACTCACTCCTGGACCCGATGAGGCCGCCCAGCGACGGGCGAGGCCAAGAACCCCGTGTCCGGCCCGAAGGGACGCCGATGGGCGGGCCGGACATGCGAACCCAGTCCCGATGTCATGAGCGCCATGCAATCGCAATCGCAATCGCAGGCGCACGGAGTCGTAGATATCGTGAGTGCCAAAGACACCTTGTTGCTCGATCAGGGTTATCAGCCGTTGCGCGTGATCCCGTGGCAACGGGCGATCTGCATGAACTTCCTCGGCAAGGTCGAGATGGTTGCGATCCACGATCGCCCGATCCGCACGGTCACCCGCGAGTTCCCAGCCCCCGCCGTCGTGCGCCTGCTCGGCCCCTATCGCCCGCAGCAGTACATCGTCCGATTCTCGCGCGAGGGCGTGCACGTGCGCGATCGCTATACGTGCCAGTACTGCGGCGTCCGTCCGTCGCGGCGCGAGCTGACCCTCGATCACGTGTTGCCGCGTCATCGCGGCGGGCCGACCTCGTGGGAGAACATCGTGACCGCGTGCTCGCCCTGCAACCTCCGCAAGGGCGGACGCACGCCCGAGGAGGCCGGCATGCCGCTCGGCTCGCCGCCCTATCGGCCGCGCTGGGTGCCGCCGACTCGCTCGGCGCTGGGCCTCGACGACGTGCCCAAGCCATGGCGCGACTGGCTGGGCGGTTAACCAACGAGGGCCTCGAGCGGGCACATTGCGAGGGGCACCAGCATCTCGGTGTCGGTGAGCCCGCCGTGGCAGCCGAGCTGCTCGAAGGGTGAGTTGGGGCGGTGCTCATACCAGACGTGGTTGCCCGCGCGAGGCAGGATCAACACGTCGCCTATGCGGCGGCGAAACTGCGGGGTGGGGACGCCGAGCCCGAACAGGCCCTGCTGCAACGCGTCCGCGGTCTCGAGCACGACCGCTCGATCGCCGAGCCTCTCCGCGAGCAGCCGCAGGGTGTCCGGGATCCGAGCCGGGTCGATGAACAAGAACACGTCGTTGGGTCCGCCGGTCGGGACGATCGCGTCCTGGCTCTTGCGGCGCGAGTAGTAGCGCTCGAGCTCGAGGTAGCGGTTCAGGTACACGACGCGCGACGGATCCACCTTCGCGTGCCCGTGATCGGCGAGCACCACCAGCAGCACATCCTTGGCCGCGGCCTTCGACAGCCGCTCGAACAGCTCCTTGCTGGCCTCCTCGAAGAACAGCCGCAGCGCGGCGATGTGCTCGCGGCTGCCGGGGCCGAACTGGTGGAGCGCCGAGTCGATCGCGCCCCAGTAGACGAAGTCGTAGCCGGGTCCGCGCTGGATCTCGAGGTGCTCGACCAGCTTCTGCATGAGGTCGAGGACGTTCACGTACGGGGTCACGTGGGCGCCCTTTTGGGTCGCGCGCGAGTAGACGCTGTGGGCGTACTCGTGAAACACGAACACCGACGACTCGACCCCGGCGCGAGCGAGGTGCTCGTAGATCGTGCTGCCGTCGTACAGCATCTCGGGGTGTCCGCCGGCCTCCAGCAGCGTGTCGCGGCCGGGCGTGAGCAGCACGCGAAACGGCAGCGTCTCGATGATCTCGTCGATCTCCTCGAAGAACACGGTCCACTCGGGCAGCCCGTGCTCCTGCGGCGTGAGCCCGGTGTGCATGGTCGTCAGGGCCGCGGGCGTGGTGCTCGGAAACACCGAGGTCAGGGCGTGCACGTCACCCGCATGCTCGATGCGCTGCAGCGTCGGCAGCAGCGCGCGGTAGTCCAAGAACTGATCGAGCCCAAAGCCATCGACGAGCAGACACAGCACTCGTCGAACGCCGGCGTGCTTGTGCCAGAGCTCGGCCGGGAGCGTGGGTCGATCGCTGCTCGAGCCGAGGATGGCCGCGAGCGTCGTCGGCACCTCGGCCAGCGAGAAGCGGCCGTAGTCGGGGCGCACGAAGCCGTCGTGCCGACGCTCGCGAATGATGATCTCCAGGCTTTCGGCGTTGAACATGGCGTCACCGGATCAGGAACCGCAGCTCGCGGTGGACGTAATTTTCGTGGTTGATGCGGGCGTGCGCGATGAACTGATCGATCCCGCCGAGCGGAAATTGTGGAGCGCGGAGCACCGGGTCCTCGATGCGATCCCGCAGCGCCCGAATGAACGGGGCCACGTCGAGCACCCGATAGCCGCGCCCGGGGAACGGCGATGGCGTGGTTGGGATCGGCTCGGTCACGCCGAGCGCGTTGTGCTGCTCCGCGAGCGCCGAGTAGGAGGCCGCCAGCAGTCGCTGCCGCGCTCGCCAGTCGGCGCTGTCGAGCACGCCTTGTAGCAGCGGTCGCTGGACCTTCGCGCACTCGAGCTGCGCGAACGCGGTGCCGCGCCACTTGCTGTACGGGATGTACGTCCGCTCCAGCAAGAAGCACAGCTGCATGATCTCCTCGACCATGCGCGCCGCGATGATCCGCGAGCCGAGCTCGTCACCACGCTCACCGCTGCGGGCCTGGAACGACAGCTCGTTGGCGATTCGACCCCACTGGCATGCCATGCAGTAGAGCCACACGTCGCGGGGATAGAACGCGAAGCGGGCCCGCGTCGCCGCCAGCGTGCCGAGCGGGTCGCAGTGGACCTCGCCGCTCACGACCTCGAGCAGCGCCTGCTGGGGGAACGTGAGCCAGTCGGCGATGGTGATGGGATCGTTGGGATCGAAGCCGAGATAGTGGCGAACGAACGAGCGGACGGTGAACACCTTGACCAAGTGATTGACCGGGCCCTCGTCGATCGGCGCCATGCGCTGCACGAGGTAGCCGTCGCTCGGCGCGGTGAAGTTGGTGGGGAAGCCGAGGAAGCTGGTCGGGAGGCGCTCGGCGAGCGTCCTCGAGATCGCCTCGGCGTGCGCCTCGAAGTCCGGCTCGGCGAGGAAGATCATCCCTCGCGGTCCCCAGTTGTGATCCATCGAGCGCGGCGTGTCGAAGCCCAGCACGTCCGAGCCGTGGCCCATCAGCCCCGCCGCGTAGACGAGGCCCGGGAACTGCTCGGCGAGGATCGGCTGGATGACCTCGTGGAAGAACTGGCGATTGAGGACACGGCCCGGGATGAAGACCTGCGCTTCGCGGAGAGCGGCGACCATCCCCGTGACGAGTGCAAGATCAGCACCGTCACGGAGGAGGCTCGCCGCTCGGTCCGCCGCTGACGGTTCGCGGCGCTCGCCAGATCAGAGCAGCTTGCCGGGGTTGAGGATCCCGAGCGGATCGAAGATCCGCTTGATCGCCCGCATGCTCTCGATCTCGCGGGCGCTGCGGGTGTAGTCGAGGTAGTCGCGCTTGAGCAGGCCGATGCCGTGCTCGGCCGAGACGCTGCCACGGTGCTCACGAACCAGCGCGTACATGTCCGGGTCGAACTCGTGGCAGCGCTGCAGGAACTCGTCGAGCGACATGCTCGGCGGTCGCAGCAGGTTCAGGTGCAGGTTGCCGTCGCCGACGTGGCCGAAGCACAGCGCCGGGATTTCCGGCAGCGCGGCGGCCACGGCTTCGCGCCAGCGTGCGATGAAGCGGGCGACTTCGCGGATCGGCACGGCGACGTCGGCCTTGTGCGGCGTGAAGGGATGCAGCGACTCGGAGATGTCCTCCCGCCAGGCCCACAGCTCGCGCGCTTGCGTGTCGGTCTGCGCGACCACGGCGTCGAGCAGCTCGCCCGCGTCCTGGGCCCAGACGAGCAGGTCCATCAGCGCGTCGTAGGTCGGTCCTTCGTCGCGGGTCTCCTGCTCGCCGAGCTCGACCTCGATCAGCACCTGCACGGGCCCGAGCCGCGCGAGCGGGCCGGCCTGATCGACGCCACGGTGCGCGACCACCTTGTCCACGCAGCCGCGATCGAAGCACTCGAACGCCGAGAGCGTGAGCGTCGAGCTGCGCAGGCGAGCGAACAGCTCGAGCACCGCCGCGTCGCTCGGGCTCGAGCACAAGACGACCAGGTGTCCGGCCGGCGGACGCGTGAGCGAGAGCGTGACGCCGACGATGATCCCGAGCGTGCCCTCCGAGCCGATGAACAGCTGGCGGAGCGGATAGCCGGTGTTGTTCTTGACCAGCTCGCCGTCGAGCGTGAGCAGCTCGCCGTCCGCGAGCACGACCTCGAGCCCGGCCACGTGCTCGCGGGTGAGCCCGTAGCGGATCACCTTGACCCCGCCCGCGTTGGTCGCGACCGAGCCGCCGATCTGCGCCGAGCCCTTGGCCGCGAAGTCGACCGGATACTCGAGGCCCACGCTCGCGGCCGCGTCGTGGACCGCTTGCAGCGTCGCTCCGGCCTCAC
>DATLLB010001034.1:0-6320 GCA_035538075.1 Enhygromyxa sp. | reverse complement strand
CGGGCGCCGAGCAGCGCGAGGCTTGCGAGCGGCGCTATCAGGAGCTCCGCGAGCAGCGAGGCGTGCTCGGCTGGACGTGGCTCTCGTGGTGCACTCGCATGGCGCAGAGCTTCCCCGAAGCGGGCGAGTGCTGAGCGACACCGACGTTCATGAGGCCCGGCTGGGGCCGTGCTCGAACGGCGCAAGCTGGGCCGCGAGCGCGCGCGCGAACGCAGGTCGGGCCTCGCAGCGCTCCTTGTACGCCTTCAAGGTCGGGAACTCGTCGAGCGTGTTGGTGTGCCGCAGGTTGCGGAGCACGGTGGTCATCATCAGGTCGCCGGCCGTGAAGCGCTCGTCGAGGTACTCGCGATCGCCGAGACACACCGCGAGATCGTGCAGCCGCTGGTGGACGCGCTCCGCCAGGCCCGGCCGGCGCTCCGCGGCCCACTGCTCGTTGGCGAAGAACAGATCGATCTCGGCGAGCTGCTGGATCCGCGGCTCGATCGAGTTCAGCGCGGCGAACAACCATGTGGTCGCGCGAGCGCGCCCGGCTGGATCACGCGGCAGCAACACGTCGCTGCGGGCGCCCACGTGCAGCACGATCGCGCCCGACTCGAACAACACCAGGCCGTCCTCCTCGAACACCGGCACCTGACCGAAGGGCTGCTGCGCTCGGTACTCCGCCGACTTCTGATCGCTCGGGCCGATCAGTCGCGCCTGGTACGGCAGGCCGGCTTCCTCGAGCGCCCATCGGACCCGGAGGTCGCGGACGAGGCCCTGTGCGAACGGCGGCACCCACTGGAATGCGGTGATCGTGATCATCGCGGCGGAGCGTCGGGGCCACGTAAAATATGATCAAGAACATATGTTGACCGAGAGCTAGGCTCGAGGCGCGCGATGCCCTACACCGCCGAGCACAAGGCCCGCACGCGGGCGCGGATCATCGAGGCCGCGCGCGTGCTGTTCAACCGCCGCGGCTTCGAGCAGGTCTCGATCGACGAGATCATGCAGCACGCCGGCCTCACGCGCGGCGGCTTCTACAATCACTTCGCCAGCAAGGATGAGCTCTACGCCGAGGCGATTCGCAGCTTCACGAGCTGCAATCCGTTCGCGCGCCGACTCGCGGACGCTCCCACGGCACCGCCGCCTCGGCAGCTCGCGCGCCAGCTCATCGAGCTCTACCTCTCCGACGAGATCCTCGCCGACATCGATCAGCACTGCCCGCTCGTGGCGCTCCCCTCCGACGTCGCGCGAGCCGGGCTCGAGCCGCGCGCCGCCTACACGAATCTGGTCGAGAACATGACCTGCGTCTTTCGTGGCGCGTTCGCGGACGACGACGGCGACGCGGATCGTCGCGCGCTGTTGATCGTCAGCTTGTGTGTCGGCGGCATGGTCATCGCCCGCACGACCGACGATCCGCGGCTGCGGGCGAGCCTGCGCAGCGCTGCGCGGGCGCAGGCGCTCGCGCTGCTCAGCGACGGCTGAGCGTCGTCACTCGCTGCGCGACGCCAGCCAGGCGTCGGCGGCGGTCCAATGCTCGGTCCGCTCGGTCCGGGTGCGTGGGGTCTGCAGGGCCGCTCGCGCGTCCGCGAGCGCCTGCTCGCGCGCATCGACGTCGCCGCGCTGGTCCGCGATCGTCCAGCGTGCGCGAGCGAGGATGAAGCGGGCGAAGGCGAGCGACTCGGCAGGTGCCTCGGTTCCCTCGTATTGGGTCAGCGATTGCTCGGCGAATTCGATCGCCTCGGTCGGCAGGCCCTGCTCGAGCGCGAGCTCGGCGAGTTCGGCGAGGAGATCGGCGACGATGGTCGGCTCGGATGCCGCGGCGTCGCGCTTGATCGCGATCGACCGCTCGTAGGAGCTGCGGGCTTGCGCGAGCTGCCCCGTGCGTCGCTGCGCCTTGGCGATGTTGCCCAGCAGCACGCCCATCTGCTGCGACTCCGGTCCGTGGCTCTCGTGGATCACTTGCTCGGCGCGCTCGAGCATCGTGCGGCCCTCCTCCCAGCGGCCGAGCTTCATCTCCACGATGCCGAGGTTCATGAGCGCGTTGGCGACGGTGATGTGGTTCGGGCCCACGCTCCGCTCGAGGATCGCCAGCGATCGTCGCAGCACGGTCTCGGACTGCTCGAGTCGGTCCGTCTCCATCAGGGTCAGCGCGTACTGATCGAGGATCGCGGCGAACTTCGGGTGCTCGGGGCCGAGTGTGCGCTCGGCCAGCGTGACCTGCTGCTCGTAGAGGGCCGCAGCCTGGTCGTACTCCTTGGCCATGTAGTGCACGACCGCGAGCGCCCCGACCGTGAGGATGGCGTTGGGGTGCTCGGGCCCGAGGATCTCGCGGCGCAGCGCGAGCGCCTGCCCGACCTCGGCCTTGGCCCGCTCGAAGTTGCCTTCGCGCATCTCGAGGTTGCCGACGTATTGGTGGTACGACGCGCGGACCAACCCGTCTTCGCCGGCGCCCATGCGCAGCAGCTCGAGCTCGGCGAGCCGACCCCAGTGGCGGGCGTCGGACAGGCGATAGAGATCCTCGGTCAGCACGTAGACCAGCAAGGCCGCGCTCATCGCTGACTGCTGGCCGTTGCCGATCTGCGCGGCTTCGAAGTACGCGTCGGTCAAGCTCGCGAGCGCAGCCTCGATGTCGCCGACGTAGGACGAGAGCGAGCCGACCTGATAGCGGGCGGAGGCGGTGAGCGGGACCCAGCCCAGTGCCTCGGCCTGGGTGAGCGCCTGTTTTGCGACCTCGAGGCCGGCGGCGTACTTGCCCGAGCGGCCGAGCAGATCGGCGCGAGCGAGCTCCGCTCGAACCGCTCGGATCGGCTCGCGCTCGCGCGACGGCGGCAGCGGGTAGAGGGCGAGGCGAGCCTCGTCGACGCAGGGATCGACGGCATCCTCCGCGATCACGCCCTTGTACGCGACCTCGATCGCTCGCTGCACGGCGAGCACGTCGGGATCGGTGAGGCCGGCGATCAAGATCTCGAGGTCGTCCCAGCGCTGCTCGAGGCACCACTGCGCGCGGTCCTCGAGCGAATCGTCCCACGACTCGCGGACCTCGACGTCCATGCAGACCTCGGTCCGAGCGCGGCGCCAGCTCTGCGCCTGGCGATCGATCAACGCGAGCACCTTGGCGGCGGTGGGCTCGGCGTCGAGCACCTGCGTGGCGACGATCGCCTGCTCGACCGCGGCCCTGCGCTCGTCGTTCCAGACCTCGTCGATGCGCGCGCCCGCGAGCTCGCAGTTGGCCTCGCGTCGAGCTTCGTCCCAGTAGCCGTAGGCCAGCGTGCCCGCGGCCGCGAGCGCGAGCCCGGCGGTGCCGCTCAGCGTCCGCTGCAAGGTTGCGCGGCGACGACCGGAGCCGAGCGCGTCGAGCAGCGCGGCCATCGATGGCCAGCGCTGATCGGGATCGTTGGCGAGCCCGCGCAGCACCACCTTGCGCACCCACGCGGGCACCGACGTGCCTGCCTGTGCCGGCCTGATCTTTCCGCTCTCGACCGCGCGACGCAGATCCGAGTAGGTCCGACCCTCGAACGGCCGCTCGCCGTAGAGCGCCTCGTAGAGCGCCACGCAAAAGCCGAACTGATCGGTGCGAGCGTCCGCGCGCCGGCCTGCGAACTGCTCGGGGGCCATGTACGCGGGCGTGCCCAGCACGACGCCGGTCCTGGTGATCTGGGCTTCGATCGGCTTGCTCGGATCCGGCGAGTCGCCGTCGCCGAGCGGCTCGTGCTCGCCGAGCGACGCGAGGCCGAAGTCCAGCACGCGGACCCGACCGTCGGCGCCGAACATCGCGTTGTGCGGCTTGAAGTCGCGATGGATGATCCCCTGCGCGTGCGCGGCCGCGAGACCGCGGCCGGCCTGCAGCCAGATCTCGAGGCACTGCTTCCAGCCGCGCGGCTCGACGCTGTCCAACCAGCTGCGCAGCGTCGGCCCGGCCAGGAACTCCATCGCCACGAACAGCTGATCGTCGAGCTCCCCGACCTCGTAGACGTGCACGACGTTGGGGTGCGAGAGCCGAGCCAGCGCCCGGGCCTCACGCAGCGTCCGCTCGCGGGCCTCGGCGCTGTCGAGTCGACTGGTGCGCAGCAGCTTGATCGCGATCTTGCGATCGAGGCGATCGTCGTAGGCCGCATACACGGTCCCCATCCCGCCCTCGCCGAGCCGGTTCAGCAGGCGGTAGCGGCCGATCGACAGCGTGAGGTCGAACAGCGCGGCCTCGACCGCGCAGCAGCAGCAGCGCCGGCGATTGAAACGTCGGGCTGTTCCCGGTGGCGGGATCGGAGTCCAGCGGGCGGAGGTCGGAGTCGGGCTCGGCGTCCATGAGCTCGCGCCGAGGATGACACCGGTACGAGCCGTCGTGGCCGCCTTCGCTCAGTCACCGCGAGAACCAACGCCGCGGGAGCGGCGGGCAGGGGGTGAGGGGCCCCGACGCGGCTTTGCCACGGTGGGGAGCGGGACCGGCTACGGTCCCGCTATCAAGACGAGAGAGTGAGGTGTCCATGCGCAGCATGGACACTTCACTCGTTGCAGGCGCAGTTCACATGGCAGGCCCCGAACGACCAGTTCGGATTCGGAGCCTGGCCGTTGGCGCCCCAGTTGGTGTTGTTGTCGGTCGACGAGCACTCGATCGTCTCCCAGGTGCCGCCGTTGGCCTTGTTCGGCCAGAACATCATGCCAACCGCGTTGCCGACGTGCTGGGTGGCGGCGGCGTTGAAACCACCGTGGGTCTGACAGACCTGGTTGCAGCTCATGTTGACGTTCGGAGCGGTGTACCAGCAGCCGAGGATCCCGTTGCCGGGGTTGAACAGCACGCCGCCGCAGGTGACGTTCTCCTCGCACTCGTTGCTGCAGTCGTCGTCGTCGACGAGGTTGCCGTCGTCGCACTCCTCCTCGCCGTCCTGCACGACGCCGTCACCACAGACCGCGGTGGTGCAGCCGTTGGTGCACTCGTCGGTGTCGACGTCGTTGCCGTCGTCGCACTCGTCGACGCCCGCCTGCACGAACCCGTCGCCGCAGCTCGCGGTCGCGCAGGCGATGCACTCGTCGCTGTCGACGTCGTTGCCGTCGTCGCAGTCCTCGTTGCCGGCCCACACCAGGCCGTCGCCGCAGCTCGCCATCTGGCAGTTCGCACACTCGTCGGTGTTGTCGCGATTGCCGTCGTCGCAGGCCTCGCCGTTTTGGATCACACCGTCGCCGCACGCGACCGCCATGCAGGCGTTGTTGCACTCGTCGTCGTCGACGTCATTGCCGTCGTCGCACATCTCGGTGCCGGTGTAGACGATGCCGTCGCCACAGGTCGCGCTCACGCACGCGTTGGTGCACGCGTCGCCGTCCTCGAGGTTGCCGTCGTCGCACTCCTCGTCGCCCGCGACGACACCATCGCCACACACGGGATCGCCATCGCCATCGCCGTCACCGGTGGGGTCGCCGTCGCCGTCACCATCGCCGGTCGGATCGCCATCACCGTCGCCGGACGGATCGCCGTCGCCATCACCATCGCCGGTCGGATCGCCGTCGCCATCACCATCGCCGGTCGGGTCCCCGTCGCCGTCGCCGGTCTCGTCCGTGTTGGTGTCCGTGGCAGCGTCGTCGCTGGGGCAGGCGGTGACGAGCGTCGTGAGAGTCAAGGCCAGCGGAAAGGTGTAGGTGGAGATCCGTCGCACGCTGGATAACCTATCCAGCTAGCAGCCAGTTGGCGTGGCCCAGCGCGGCCAGTTGCTGGCCAAATATCGAGCAGGCGTGCCCCTATGACGTGTCAGTCGTGACGCAACCTCGCAAAAGCGCGAAAGCGGGCGGGGGCAGACGAGCTTCGGTGAGCCCTGTTAGCGTGTCGCTGGTGGCCGAAGACCACGACTTGCTGCGTGACGCTGCGCCGGCTTACGACGATGTCGAAGCCCGGCGTGCGCGAGCAGGCGTGGCCGCAGCGTTGTTCGGCGGAAACTCGGACGAGGATGATCGTGCCGAGCGGACCGAGCGGGTCGCCGTCGGTCGCTACGAGATTGCGTCGCGCCTCGGTGCCGGCGGCATGGGTGTGGTCTATCGCGCCCACGATCCCGACCTCGACCGACCAGTCGCGGTGAAGCTGCTGCACACCGACTCCTCGACCGACGAGAAGGCGCGCGCACGAATGCTCCGCGAGGCGCGAGCGCTGGCCAAGCTCTCACACCCGAACGTCATCACCGTCTACGACGTCGGGACCGACGAGGGCCGCGTGTTCGTGGCGATGGAGCTGGTCGCCGGTCGCGATCTCAAGCGCTGGCTCGAGCAGCATCGCTCGGCCGGCTGGCGGGAGATCCTGGCGCTGTTCATCGCGGCCGGGCGCGGGCTCGCGGCGGCGCACGAGGCCGCGCTCGTGC
>DATLLB010001033.1:0-8073 GCA_035538075.1 Enhygromyxa sp. | reverse complement strand
CGACGAGCGTGCCCGTGCACAGCTTGCCCGTGGACACGGCGACGACCGCCGGCCACTCGCCTGGATCGGCTTGCTCGCCGCCGTAGATGGCCGTGCCGCCGCCGAGGTCACGGTTGATCTCGCCAGGTCCCGGGACCGAAGGGTTCGCAGCCAACCATGCGGCGGTGAGCATCGGGACAAGCGGCAACATGTGCGGGGAGGATAGCACCGGGGCCCGGGTGCATGGGTGCGCCGTACGAGCCGGCAGGCTCGCGATGGTTGCCGCGGACGTCTGGGGCTAATGAGGTCTCGATGACCGACACGCCCGCGGGACGTAGCATGACCGCCACGGAGTACCTCGCGTGGGAGCGCGAGCAGCTCGACAAGCACGAGTTCCACCACGGCGAGGTGATCCAGAGGTCCGTCTGTAGCCTTCGGCATTGCTTTCTAGCGGCGTCGATCTCATCCGAGTTGCACCACGCGATTCGCGAGGACGGATGTGCCGTCCTGTCCTCCAACATGCGGATCGGCACACCCGACCGACAACACTACGTGTACCCGGACGCCGTAGTGGTCTGCGGTCGCGCGCAGACCGAGCCCGGCACGAACGACGTGCTCATCAGCCCGGCCGTCGTCGTCGAGATTCTGTCGCCGAGCTCGGAGACTTACAAACGCGGCACAAAGTGGGCGGCATACCAGCTCATCCCCTCGTTGACCGACTACCTGCTGGTCTCGCAAGACCAACCGTACATCGAACACTACGCGCGCGAGGCCGAAGGCTGGCGCTACCTGGTGTACAGGTCGGGCGACTCGATCACGCTCGTCAACCAATTGACCACTCAATTGACCACTCGGGCGCAGCTGGCGGTCGACGCCGTCTATGAGCGTGCGTTCGATCTCCACGCAGGCTGAGGAGTCGGCATACTCGGCCGGTGGCCCGCACCTCCTCGCGCTCCAGCAAGCCGCGTCGCCGACCCACCGTCGTCATCGGCCTGCTCGGCGCCACGCTCGATCGCGGCGGCCGCAACCGATGGGAGCGCTGGCGCCCGACCGTCGACGTGTGTCGCCACGAGGACTTCGTAGTCGACCGCCTGGAAGTCCTCTACACGCCCGGCCCCCGCGGTCACGCGTACATCCTCGACGAGCTCGAGCAAGACCTCGCGATCGTCAGCCCCGAGACCAAGCTCGTGCGTCATCAGGTCGAGCTCGGCGATCCATGGGACTTCGAGTCGGTCTACGCGGCGCTGCTCGACTTTGCTCGCGGCTATCAATTCAGCGAGGACGAGGACTACCTGATCCACATCACGACGGGCACCCACGTCGCGCAGATCTGTCTGTTCCTCCTGACCGAGTCGCGCGAGCTGCCAGCCCGCATCCTGCAGAGCTCGCCACCGGGCCCCGGCCAGCGTCGCACCGAGCCGGGGACCGTTCGCATCATCGACCTCGATCTCTCGAAGTACGATCAGCTGGCCTCGCGCTTCGCCGCCCGCCAGGCCGCCGATCAGTCGTTCCTCAAGCAAGGGATCGAGACCCGCAACGCCTCGTTCAACGCGTTGATCGAGCAGATCGAGCGGGTCGTGCTCAGCAGCCGCGCGCCGATCCTGCTGACCGGACCGACCGGCAGCGGCAAGACTCGGCTGGCGCGGCGCATCTACGAGCTCGCGCACGAGCGGCGCCAGGTGGCCGGGCGCTTCGTCGAGGTCAACTGCGCGACGCTGCGCGGCGACGTCGCGATGTCGGCCTTGTTCGGGCATGAGAAGGGGGCGTTCACCGGCGCGATCAACAAGCGCGCAGGCCTGTTGCTCGCGGCCGACGGCGGCGTGCTGTTCCTCGACGAGATCGGCGAGCTCAAGCTCGACGAGCAGGCGATGTTGCTGCGCGCGATCGAGGACAAGCGCTTCATCCCGCTCGGCAGCGAGCGCGAGGTCGAGAGCGACTTTCAATTGATCGCCGGCACCAACCGCGATCTCCGGGCGCAGGTGGCCGAGGGCACGTTCCGCGACGACCTGCTCGCGCGCATCGATCTGTGGACCTTCGAGCTGCCGCCGCTGCGACGCCGGCCCGAGGACATCGAGCCCAACCTCGACTACGAGCTCGAGCGCTGGGCCACCCGCACCCACTCGCGCGTGACCTTCAACCGCGAGGCCCGGACCCGCTTCCTCGAATTCGCCCGCTCGCCAGCCGCCAGCTGGCCTGGCAACTTCCGCGACTTCTCGGCCGCGGTCGAGCGCATGGCCACGCTCGCGGCCGGGGCTCGCATCGACCTCGCGCTGGTCGAGCAGGAGATCGAGCGGCTGCGTCGGCAGTGGGCCCCCATCGCTCGTCGCCGCGAGGCGCAGACGCTCGAGTCGTTGCTCGGGTCGGAGCGACTGGCCGAGGTCGATCGCTTCGACCGCGCGCAGCTGGCCGAGGTCGTCGAGGTCTGCCGCGAGAGCGAGACGCTGTCGACCGCCGGGCGCGAGCTGTTCGCAGCCTCGCGTGCGCGGCGGAACAGCACCAACGACGCCGATCGCCTGCGCAAGTATCTGGCCCGCTTCGGGCTCAGCTTCGCCGACATCAAGGCGCTCGGCCCTGTTTGATCGCGCTATGATGCTGGTGATGAACCAGCGCAAGTCGGACAGTGGCGGCCTCACGGGCGAGCTGAAGCGGATCATCAAGACCCTGGCGGTGTGCTTGGCCGTGCTGTGGGGGCTCGAGCTGACCGACGTGCTGGTGCTCGACGGATCGCTCGACGAGTACGGCATCCGTCCGCGCGAGCCGATCGGGTTGATCGGCGTGCTGACCTGGCCGTTCCTGCACGGCGGGCTCGCGCACCTGCTGAGCAACACGATCGCGTTATTGATGTTCGGGAGCTTGGTGCTGATGTGGGGCCGCCGAGAATTCTGGTCGGTCGCGCTGGTCAGCACGATCGTCGGCGGGATCGGGGTGTGGCTCGCCGGGGCGACCGGCTCGGTGCACGTGGGCGCGAGCGGAGTGTGCTTCGGGCTGTTTGGGTACCTGCTCGCGCGGGGCTTCTACGAGCGCAAGTTCGGATCGGTGCTGCTGTCGATCGCTATTGCGTTCTTGTTCGGCGGCACGCTCGCGGGCGCGGTGCCGGGCATGGCGATGCCGGGCATCTCGTGGGAAGGGCACCAGTTCGGGCTGCGCGGCGGCGTGCTGGTCGCTCGCCGGCTCAAGCGAGCGCGCGCGAGTTCCTGAGAGGTAGAATCGGCCCGTGCGATCCGTCGCTCTGCTGACCGTGATCTCGCTGGCAGCGTGCAGCGCTGCGCCCACGGGCGAGGGCGTGGGCGAGTCGAGCGGGAGCGAGAGCAGCAGCGAGTCCGGCGAGTCCGAGGCGAACGACTGGGCCGACTCGCTCGAAGGGAGCGACAGCGAGACGGGCGACGAGGGCGTGCCGGTCGGTCCCGCGATCGTCGACTACGAGACCTGCATCGTCGACCCCGGCGCGCCCACGGCCAACTTGATCGGCGAGACCCCGCTCGGGCAGTTCAGCGGTCAGTATGCGTGGTTCGGCTGGCTGACGTGCAACGGCGACGCGATCTCGCCCACGCTGGTGATCGGCGAGAGCCCACAGGACCTCGCCGACGCGCTGGCGATCGCCCCGTCGAGCGGCGCGGTGCCCAAGCCGTCGCTGGAGTGGTTCCTGCTCGGCAACTGCAGCCCCGAGAACGGCTGGGTCGGCGAAGGTGGCGGTGGCGTGACGCTGCGGACCGATGGGCCGTGGGAGCTCGGCAACGGGGTGTTCGCGATCACGCAGAACTACAAATTGTTCGAGCCGGTCGACCCGGACGATCCGCCGACGATGAAGGGCGAGCTCGCGATGAACAACGGCGAGTGGTCACTCAGCGGCGAGTTCACGGCGGTCTACTGCGGAGCGCTCAGCTACCCGCTCGATGGTTGTTAGACCGTCCGAAGCCAGCCGGAGACGGCGACTCGCGGGCCGCGGTTCACCTCGCGGACCGCATGCTCGAGCACGTCCGAGCGAAACACCACCAGGCGATCGGCGAGCGGCTCGATGACCCGCGTGCCCTCGCCCTCCCACACCTCGAGCTCACCGCCGTCACCTGGCTGCCACGGGTTCGCGTAGTAGATCACCGTCGCGCGTCGGCTCGAGCTGCCGGCCAGTGCGTCGCGGTGGCGCTCGTAGCCGAACCCGGGCTCGTAGACGGCGAGCTGGACCTCGAGCGTGCGCGCGCCGAGGTAGGCGGTGCGGTTGAGCGTCTGCATGAGCGCGGCGAACAGCTCGAGCACCGGGGCGAACGCAGGCGGTGCCTCGGCGGGATCGAGCCACGTGATGAAGTCCCCGCGCGTGTGCGTGACCACCACGCCGTTGCGCCCGACACCGGCACGCCGCAGCTGTCCGCCCGCGAGCAGCGAGAGCGCACCGCGGCGCACGGTGTCGGCGATCGCATCGCCGAGCGTGCGATCGAACACCAGCGCCCGCCCGTCGCCGAGCGCATGGATCGAGTCGTCGGGCAGCTCGCCGAGCACGAACGGCTTGGAGCCAGACCCGGCGCGAGAGGGTGCAGCGCGACGTGAGCGACCCGCTTTGACCGCCGCCGCATGGCTTGGCGATGCTGGGCGCATGAGCCAACCGCCGACGCTGTGGGGCTTGAGCGTCTCCCCCTGGACCGAGAAGGCCCGCTGGGCGCTCGATCATCACGAGGTCGCATACCGCTATCGCGAGCACACGCCGATGCTCGGTGAGCCCGCCCTGCGCTGGCGCTCGCGTGGGCGCGCGTCGGGGACTCGAGCGACGGTGCCGCTGCTGATCGACAAGCGCGAGCGGATCCTCGAGTCGCGTGCGATCGCCGAGTACGCCGAGCGCCAGGGCCACGGCCAGACGCTGTTCCCGAGCGAGCACCGCGAGGCAATCGCGAGCTGGCAGCAAGCCGCCGACGAAGCGATGCAGGCCGGTCGCGTGCTCGTGACGCAGGCGCTGCTCGGCAGCCCGGACGCGCAGATCGAGATGCTGCCGCCGCAGATCCCCCGCGCGCTGCGACGGCCCTTCAAACCGCTCGCCGCCGCCGGGGCGCGCTTCTTTGCGCGCAAGTACGACGCCGGGGCCGATCGCCTGGCCGAGAGCCTGCGGGCGGTCTCGCAATTCGCCGAGCGCGTGCGTGCACAGCTCGACGGTCGCGAGCACCTGGTTGGCGAGGCGCTCACGTGGGCGGACATCAGCGCGGCGATGCTCATCAATGGTTTCTCGGGCGGCGTGCCGGGCCGCCTCACGAAGCTGCCCGCCAACGCGCAGACCTGGACGCGACCCGAGCTGGTCGAGCAGTTCGCCGATCTGGTCGCGTGGCGAGATCGCCTCTACACGCAGCGCCCACCCTCGGCCCGAGTCCGATGAACGCACGCGCGATAGTCTTGTGCATCGCAACCACGCTCGGCGCCTGCAGCCTGTTTGCGTCTTCGAGCAGCGAGCCCGAGCCGCAGCCGACCGAGCCCATGCGCGCGGTGAGCCTCGCGGCCAGCGGACAAGCGACCTGCGCGGTGACCCAGCACGGCGAGGTCTGGTGCTGGGGCGACGACTGCCACGGCGCGCCCGTCGACGGCCTGCGCTCGCTGGTCTGCTCGGTGCCCTCGCGCGTGCCGGGCATCCGCGACGCGGCTGCGCTCGCGCTCGGCAACTACGGAGCTGGGGACGTCGTGCTGCACCGCGATGGTCGAGTCAGCCAGGGCCACGGACACAGCGGGTTCACGTGGGTCGCGATCGGCCGCGCGCGAGCGGTCGCCAACGCCGAGAGCTTCGCCTGCGCGCTGCTCGAGTCGGGCGAGGTCACGTGTTGGAGCCGGTTTGACGATCGTGCGCCAGCGGTCATGCCTGGGCCCACCGACGTGGTCAGTCTCGTCGCCCGCCAGGGTCTCGCGTGTGCGCTCGCGTCGACCGGCACCAGCTGGTGTTGGACATCCGAGCAACCCGAGTCGGTCGAGCCCACCGTGCTCGAGCCCGCCTCGTTGCTCGCGCTCGCGCAGGCGCACGACTACATCGATCTGGGCCTGCGTCGGCTACCTTTCAATCGACCGCGGCCGAGCCTGCAGAGCGAGGGCGGTCACGCGTGCATGCGCAGCCGCGAGGGTGTGGTGCGTTGCTGGGGCGGGGCCAACCGCTTCGGCGAGCTCGCCCAGCCGAGCTGCGCCGAAGCGGCCTGCGACACTTCGTTCGAGGCCGCATCGCCGCTGCCGCTCGGTGACGTCGTCAGCTTCGCGCTCGGCCTCGTCCACAGCTGCGCGCTCGATCGCGCCGGTCAGGTGCAGTGCTGGGGCGCGAGCGGATGGGCGCAGCTCGGCGACGGTGAAGGCACGCGGGATCGGGCCACACCCGAGCGCATCCGGGCCGCCGGACCCTTCGTCGAGATCGTGGCCGGTTACACACACACCTGCGCGCGCACGGGCGATGGCGCGGTCTGGTGCTGGGGTCGCAACGACGGCGGGCAGGTCGGCGTCGGCGATCGCAGCGATTTCTACAGGACGCCGCAGCGCGTGGTCGGGCTCGGCGATCCCTGAGCTCACAGCAAGGACTCGAACAGCGCGACCCAGTCCGCGATCTCGCCCTCGTGCGCGACCGCCTGCGCGACGCCGTCGCGATCGAGTACGACATCCAGCGAATAGGGAGCGTCGCCGTCGGGGTCGGCCCACTGCTCGTAGCTGTCTTGCTGCAGCAAGATCGGAAAGCTCAGCCCGCGCTCGAGCACCCACGCGACCACCTGCTCCGGCTGCTGATTGCCCAGGCCCACGACCAACCCGCCCGCGTCCGCATAGGCCTGCCACAGCTCGGTCTCGAACAGCGGCATGGTGTCGTTGCAGGTCCCGCACCAGGTCGCGAAGTAGGCGAGCATGACCACGCGACCGGCCAGGCGCTCGAGCGACCACAGCTCGCCGTGCGTGTCGACGTGCACGAGCGGCGGCGGCTCATCGCCGACCGTGAGCCCCGGACAGTCGGCGCAGATGTCCACGCGGGCCGGGATTACGTCGGGTTGGATCGAGTCGATCCACAAGCTCGAGCGCCGCTCCTCGCCGTGCTCGATCGCAACCTCGACCGCCTGAATGCCGCCGGGCTCCAGCACGAACGCGTCGGGCGTGATGGTGACGGAGGGATCGTCGCTGCGCAGCGCCAGCACCTCGAGCGCGACCGTGCCTTCGTTGCGCAGGTTGAGCACGCGATCGTCACGATCGGGCGTGTAGTGCAACCGCCGACTCTCGGCCGACAACGCCGGGGCCTCGCACGCGCGATCGTAGGCCCACAGCTCGAGCCCGCGCAGCCCCGCGCTGACGAAGCGATCGTCGCCGAGCGAGGCCACGTCGCGCACACCGAACAGCCCCTCGGTCGGCCCGCCGAGCTCGCCCTCGTGCGCGACGATCCGCGGCACGCCGATCTCGGCGAAGTCGAGCACCCGCAGCGCGTCCCAGTCGGCGAGCACGACCTGCGCACCGCCGAGATCCGCGAGCCGCAGGCTCACGCCGCGCGTCGGCCCGGTCGCCGTGATCGTCTCGCTCTCGAGCTCGATCGCGATCACGCCGCCGAGGTTGGCGACCAGCAAGTAGTCGAGCCCATCGAGCTGCGTGAGCGCGAGATCCTGCGCGACGCCAGCCAACGCCACGCTCGCGACCGGCGTCAAAACCTGCTCGGGATCGGTCCACGCAAACCGCCGCACGCCATGAATGCCCTCGGCCACCCACAGCTGGTCACCGTGCAGCGCCAGCGCGTGCGCGTCCGAGTCGGCGTCGGCGTAGCCGAGACGCGGACTCAGCTGCTCGTCGAGCGCGAACGCCCGCACGCCCTCGGCCCGCGCCGCGACGAGCAGCTCGGCCGCCGACTCGCGCATGACCAGACCCTCGAACGCTCCGCCGATCACGCTCGCCCCAGCGATCGGCGCGCGCGGATCGGTCACGTCGATCACCTGCACGAAGCCGGGCGCATCGAGGTCCCCGGGATCGGAGACCGCCAGTGTGCGTCCATCACTCGCCGCCGTGATCCACTTGCAGCCAGTGCCGGCCAGCTCCACCTCGGAGAGCAGCATCAGCGCGTCGCCGCTCGCCGACCACACCTGCAGCGGCGCCGCTTCGCGGCACGCGAACACCAGATCTCCT
>DATLLB010001032.1:0-11327 GCA_035538075.1 Enhygromyxa sp. | reverse complement strand
GAGATCGACCTCGAGCTCGTCGGTCTCGATGTCGAGCACGGCGTGATAGCAGCTGTTGATCGCCTCCTCGGCGAACACCGAGCGCACCACCCAGTCGGCCTCTGGCCCGTCGGCGAAGCTCAGGTGGTACTCGAGGTGCGGCAGCCGAGGCGTGGACATGCGGGCAAGCTCTTGTTAGCGCGATTCGGCGTGCCAGGGGAAGTCGCGATTGAGGTCGAGGTCGAGGCTGCGCAGCTCGTCTAGCTGGCGACGGTAGGCCGGCGGTCGCAGCTCGGGAGTCGAGAGCACGCGCCCGCGGGCGCGGATCCGGAGCTCGCGGGCGATCGCGCTGCGCAGCGGTACCGAGTCGGTGTCGGCCAGAGTCTTGGCGAGCGCGGCGAGGGTCCGCGGCGCGCCGCCGATCTGCCGAGGGGCGTCGTGCTGGGCCAGGGCCTCGCGCACGCCCGCGGGTGAGTCGAGCTCGCGGCCGAGCGCGAGCGTGAGCGCTGCGGAGGCGGCCGCTCGGAGCTCGGTGTCGTCGAGCGCCGCGGCGCAGGCCTCCAGCGCGATCGGTCGACCGGAGAGCCCGAGCCCCCACAAGAGCGGCGCCGAGCCAGCGATGCTCGCCGCCTGGCACAGCTGCGCGACCTCGGTCTCGGAGCCCAGCAAGCCGACCAGCTCGGCCGCGCGCGGGAACGCAGGGTTGCGCGCGAGCTGGCGGCACACCAACCACGCGCTCTGCTCTGCGAACACCAGCGCGGTCTCGATCGCCTCGATGCGCACCGCAGGATCGGACGCGAACAGCTGCGCGGAGACCTTGGCACGGACCTGCTCGGGCTTGCGGCTGCCGGCCAGGCGCAGCCCGGCGACCAGCAGCCGGGCGTGGGTGGAGCTCAACGCACGATCGATCGCAGCGTCGCCGGGATCCCACCCGCGCGTGGCGAACAGCTCGAGCCACTCGACCTCGCGCTCGGGCGTGTTGGCGTCGTGCTCGAGTCCGGCGCTGGCGAGGCTGGCTGCGCGCGGATCATCCCACGAGGCCAGCGCACGCAGGGCTTCGGTGCGGCTGCGTTCGTCGAGCTCCGCGAGCAGCTGCGGCAGCGCGCGCTTGGCCGGCCAAGTCTTGTGCTGCAAGAGTGCGAGCCAGGCTGCGCCCACGCGGGCGTCGTTCGAGTCGACGAGGGCAGGGCGCACGACCTCGAGCAGCGGATCGATCGCGGCCGAGCCCAGCACCTCGAGGTGGCCGTGCAGACGCGTGCTCTCGTCGGCGTCCTCTCGCTGCTCGAGCGTGGCGAAGGCGACGACGGCGAGATCGAAGTGCTCGCGCAGCGCCGCGGTGGGGTCGGTCTTTGGAGGGTCGATCGCGGGCGCGATGCGGGGCGAGGACCCGTCCGCGGCCTCGCGCAGCGGCGGCTGAGGGCTCACGACCGGCGGCGCGACGAAGATCGGCGGAGCGACGAACGAGGTGCGCTCCTCGACCGCGAGCTGGGGCGGCGGAGCGACGAATGACGTGCGCTCCTCGATGGCGGGCGGCGGAGCGACGAAGGCGGTGCGCTCCTCGACGATGGGAGCAGCACGCAACGCACCCGGATTGGCAATGAACTCGGTGCGCTCGACCGGCTCGTCCTGCTCGGACGGCGGCGGCACGAACTCGGTGTGCTCGCCCGCGGGCGTCACCGGCGAGTCCTCCTCGCGCTGGCCGGGGACGGCCACGAACTCGGTGGCCTCGCGCGGCTCGGGCTCTCTGTGAACCTCGGCGAGCTTGGCCTTGGCTGGAGTCGCACGCGTGTCCGCAGCCGGCGGCGGCGCGTCGCGTTGGCGCAGCCACAGCCACGCGGCCACGCTTGCGAACCCGAGCATGGCCGCGAAGCTCAGGATCATGAGCAACAGCTGCGACGTGGTCAGGGCGAGCGCGAGTGGGGCGACGAGGCTGGCCAAGCGGCGGCGATCATACCCGAACGGCGCGCCGCGGGTGGACCGGCGTCACTCCTGCTCGAGCTCGCGCTTCCACGCATCGTCGAGCACCAACGTGTATGGCATCGCCTCTTCGAGCTGGGTGATCTGCCGCGCGCTCGCTCGAGTCCCGCGCAGGTCGAGCGTCTTGAGCGAGGTCATGGCCACCAGCGGCTCGATGTTCGACACGGGGGTGTTGGAGAGATCGAGCGTCTCGAGCCGATGCAGCTCGACCAGCGGCCGGATGTCGCTGACGCGGGTGCCGTCGAGCGTGAGCTCCTCGAGGCGGTGCAGCTTGGCCAGCGAACGCACGCTGCGGATCGAGGTGCCGTCGAGGTTGAGCACGCGCAGCTGCTCGAGCTTGGCGAGCGGGGCGATGTCGCGGATCGGCGCGTTGGCGAGGTCGAGGGTCTCGAGCAGCAGCAGCTTGGCCAGCGGCGCGATGCTGCGCACGTTGGTGTCGCTGGCCAGCAGCTTGGTCAGCTCGACCGCGCCCTCGATCGCCGCGAGACTCTCGATCCCGGTCCCGCGCACGTCGAGGATGCGCAGCTTGTCGTAGCCGCGGATCGGAGCCAGGTCGATCACGTAGGTGTCCCACAGGATCAGCACCTCGACCGAGTCGAGCTTGGCGATGTGCTGGAGGTCGACCATCTGCGTGCCGCCGAGGTTGAGCTCGCGGATGCCCTCGACCTCGGCGAGCGCGGCGACGATCGTCTCCTGGCTGGCGCCCAGCGGGATCTTGGTGATCGAGGGGCCGCCGAGATCGTAACGATCGACGTTGACGCTGGCGCGGATCAGCGGCGCGTCGATCGGCTCGGTCTCGATGCTGTTCTCGTGCGGGGTGTCGAACTCGAGGATCTCGGAGCTGGCGACGGCCGAGAGCTCGGGCTCGGGCTCGATCGGCGGCGCCTCCTCGGGTTCGGGTGTCGGGGCCGGAGCGGGGGCGAGCGCGGCCACCAGCGGTTCGGGCGGTGTCGTCGGTTCGCTCTTGCCCGAGGGCGCGCAAGCGAGCGAGGCGAGCAGCAGAGACAGCGCGGACAGTCGGTGGCTCGTCATTGGGGCTCCCCGAACGCAAACCAAGCGTGAAGGTTCCTGGAGCCGCTGCCCAGCACATGTAAATTCTGGCCCGTTTCAGCCTCGCGAGCGATCCCGCGGGGACTCCGCGATGCCTACACCAGCGACAGCAGCAGCTCGACCAGCCGCCGCGACTCGATCAGCGGCGCCGTCTCGTCGCTGACCAGCGGGGCGTCGATGACCTCGACCCCGAGCGCCTCGATCGCCTGGATGTTGAGCCCGCCCGCATACTCGCCGCGCTCGCCATCGACGAGCACGAACTGCAAGAGCCGCTCGGTCGGCGTGTGCTCGCCCGCGTCGCGGCGCAGCTGCTCGAGCAGCGTGCGGACCTGATCGTGCGGGGCGAGGCCGCGCTCTTCGGGATCGCGGCCGAGGTTCGGCACGTAGACCTTGGGGCAGCCGGATCGCGCGACCGCACTGCCGACGCCAGTCGGCAGCAGGCACGCCATCACCGAGGTCCAGAAGCTGCCGATCGGAAAGCAGATCAGCTCGGCCTCGTCGATCAGCTGCGCGGTGCGATCGTCGATGTGGACCTCGGCGAGCTGCTCGGGCCGCTCGATCGCCTCGGTCAGCCGCAGCTCGCGGATCGGGGCCGACAGCTCGGGCTTGGTGATCAGGTGCTGGCCGACCACGACGGTGCCGTCCTCGAGCTCGGCGCTGAGGTGGAGGTTGGAGTCGACGACCGGGCGCACGATCCCCCGCACGGCGACCAGCTTGGAGAACAGGAAGATGACCGCGTCGATGTCGCTGCGGTTGTTGAGGTAGCCGCCCGCGAGGATCAGGTTGCCGACGCTCGCCCCTCGCAGGTCGAAGGTGGTCGGCATGTGCTCGCTGAAGTAGCCGAGGTGATGGCGGATCAGCTTGCGCAGCGGCAGCGGGACCGCGGCGACCAGGGCATCGCTGCCGGCGACCATCTCGGCCAGCCTGGTGCGCAGCTCGAGCTGCTCCGCGTCCTTGTCGAAGCGCGTGTCGAACAGCCGATAGACCTCGGGGTGGCCGTTGAGCCGGGTGTCGGCGAGCGCCATCAGCCGGTTGCGAAGATCGCCGACCGAGATGATCGGGAACGCGTCGCGGAGCTTGGCCGAGCTGCCGCCCGAGTCGAACGGCGTGATCAGATGGATCGAGTTGTGGGTGTACTCGGTCAGCACGCGGCTGGTGTTGCGCAGCGCCGAGCCGCCGGAGAAGAACAGCACGGTCGGCCCGATCTCGGGCGCGCGCAGGTAACGAGCGAGGCGGATCGCGTCGGGGACCTTGCGGGTCTGGGTGATCGTGACCGAGCGCCGGCGCTCCTCGGGGATCGTCAGGTCGCGCGGTGGCGAAGGTGGCAGCGTGGAGTCGGGCATCGCTATGTCACACCCCCAGCAGCTCGAGCGCCGCGGCTCGTCCGTAGTCGAAGTCGACGCCGCCGGCGAGCTCGAGGATCGGGAGCCCGGCCAGAAATTCGAGGTAGCGATCGGGATCGCGGCTCGCGACCTCGCCCGGACCCGGTCGGTAGAACAGCCCGGGCTCCTTGATCAGCGCCGGCAACAGCTCGCGCCGCTGGCCGAGGTCGATGCGCGCGGCGGTGGCCGGACCGGCGCCGTGATGCCAGTCGAGCAGCACCAGCCCGACCAGCTCCGCGCGCAGGAAGAACCGCTGCGTGGGGAAGCACTCGCGGATCAGGCCGTCGTACTTGTGCTCGAGCGGCCACAGCTCGGCGGGCTCGAGCCGCTCGAACCGCGTGCGCTCGTCGTCACTCAGGACGCCCGCGAGATCGGGGTTGTGCAGGATCGTTCCCGGGTTGATGCGCGGGTGCTTGGGCACGCCCTCGAGCTCGGCGGGCGCGTCGCCGCGGCGCGCATGGATCATCACGCGATCGTTGCTGAGGAAGTCGATGCGACGATCATTCATCAGGTGCAGGGCGAGCGTCGACTTGCCCATCCCGGAGAAGCCCGCGATCGCGATCGCGCGAGGCAGCGGCGCGCCCGGCTGCACGTGACAGACCGCCGACGCATGGCCGAGCAGCGCGCCGCGATGCAGGGCCCACTGGATCATCCGGTTGTTGACGAAGTTGATGACCTGGTTGGGGTTCTCGGTGCACGGGCCGATCGCGAGGTGGCAATCGCTCTCGCTCGAGTCGCGGCCGAACAGGAACCACATGCCGGTGCGCAGCTTGTGGATCACACGCCCATCGGCGGTGTCGAAGTAGGCCTCCTTGGGGCCGCGCACGCTCGGCTTGTGCTCGCCGACCTCGAGCGCGCGGCGGGCTCCGAGGTCGGGCGGGTCACACTCGATCGCGCTGATGTGCGTGAGCAGTCCGCCGCCGCGCGCCTCCGCCAACGAGCTGGCGTCGAGCCGGCGGAAGTCGGCGAAGTAGCGCTGCAACTGCGCGAGCAAGCGCGGCGCGTTGCTGTCGACCCACACGCGAAAGCCGTCGAAGTCCCAGCCGCAGCCGTCGGTGCTCGGATGCTCGCCTCGCAGCGCGGCGATCGTGGCCGCGACGCTCTCGACCGGTCGCGCGTCAGCCATGGCCGACCGCCGGCCGAATCGCGTCCTGCCGCTCGGCGCTGAGCCGCGCGAGCACATGCTCGACGTAGGCCGCGGCCGCGTCGATGTTGCAGGCCTCGAGCAGCCCGCGGAAGCCCCCGAACGCGGAGACCTCGAACACCTTGGGCCCGTCGGGGGTCTCGACCACGTCGACGCAGGTGAAGTCGAGATCGAACAGCGCCTGAGCCCGACGCGCGAGCTCGATGATCTCGTCGCTCGGCTGGTGGGCTTCGTACTTGCCGCCCGAGCTGGTCGAGGTCGTCCACGAGCCCCGACTGACCCGCGCGTAGGTTGCCAAGTACTGGCCGCCGAGGAACGCCACGCCGAGGTCGCGGCCGGGGTGGGCGATCAGCTGCTGCAGGTACATGACCGGGTTTTGTCGCGCGAACGCCTGCATGCCCTCGCGCAGCTCGGCCTCGCTCAGCGTGCGGGCGTCGAACACCATCATGCCGCGGGCCTTCGAGGTGTAGAGCGGCTTGGCGACCGCGGCCCCGAAGCGACGCACGGCCGCGAGCGCCTCGTCGACGCTCTCGGTCACGATCGTCGGCGGCATCGGGATCCCGCCGAGCCGCAGCTTGACCGTGCACGACAGCCGATTGATCAGCGAGAACATCGTGTCCGGCTGCGAGAACACGCGCACGCCCGCGCCCTGCAGCATGCGCAGCATCTCGATGCGGTCGAGCGCGTCGGGGTTGTACTCGCTGGCGATCTTCTTGACGATCACCGCGTCGAGCTCGGCGAGGTCGAGCTCGTGATGCAGCAAGCGGGCAGATTCGTGGGCCGGCTGGGCGCCGAGATCGAGGACCACGTCCTGCATCTCGATCAGCCGTCGGTAGCCGGTGCGGGCCTCGACGGCGTCGAGCAGCCGTTGCGTCGACCAACCATCGTCGATGCCGATCACTGCGATGCGAAAATCACTCACGCGTGTGTTCTCCCGGAGAGGTCACGGAATCAGGGTGGCGGGGTCGAGGCGAAAGCCGCTCCAGTCGCGCTGCTCGGGCTCGCTGGCGATCGCCTGGCGGTAGCCGAGCAGCCGCTCGATCAGGTAGCGGGCGCGCAGCATCATGCTGCGACTGAACGCGGCGTCCATCTCGAAGCGGGTCGAGGTCAGCAGCGAGCGCGCGAGCCCGAGCGCGAGCCGGGCGTCGAAGCTGCTGTCGCCGTGGGCCTCGGCGAACTCGCGGGCGAAGTAGAAGAACTCGAGGCTGATCTGATCGAGGCGCCGACGCGGGGCCGAGTCGAAGATCTTGATGCGGAAGTTGGAGACGATGAACACCGACACGTCCTGCAGGTAATCGAACGGGCGCGAGCGGTGCAGGTCGATCAAGTGCACGCGCCGCTGCGGCAGGTTGACGATGATGTTGTCGGTGTTGAAGTCGCCGTGGATCAGCACCTGAAACGGCGCGACCAGCTGATCATCGAGCGAGCTGGCCTCGCGCAGCAGCGCCTTGAGGCCCGGGATCTGCAGCGTGCCGATGCGCACCGCCTTGCTGCGAAATTCCGGGTGGACCTTATAGACGTCGGGCAGCCGGCTGGCGATCTGGCGCATGAACCCGGGCCGGCACGGCTCGGGCTCGAGCGTGGAGGTCCACACCCGGCCGATGGTCTCGACCATCAACATGAACGCGGTCGTGCACACGCGTCCGTCGGAGTCGAGCATGATCCGCTGAAAGGTGTCGCCCTGCAGGTACTCGAGCAGCAGCGAGGCCCGCTCGCCGTGATCGTGGTAGCCGAACACGCGCGGCGGCAGCCCGGGCTCGAGCTGCTCCCAGCGCTCGAGCGCGAGCTTCTCCTCGAGTACCTTGTTGGTGCGCCCCTCCTTGAACACGACCGAGCGCTTGCCCGAGTCGTGCGCGCGGACCATGCCGATCCGCGAGCCGGACCGGGTCTCCCAGATGCCCTGATAGTCGACCTCGGCGAGCTCGAGCCCGACCTCGCTGACCAGCGTCTCCTCCAGCGCCTGGAACTCGCTGACCTTGAGCTTCTCGCCGACGGTCGCGAAGATCGCCGCCTCGCCGATGTTGAGCAGCGAGTCGCCGGCGCGCTCGAGGTAGCGATAGATGAACAGCGTGGTGACCAGATCCTCGGGCGGATCGCCCTGGCGCAGGTCCTCCATGATCCGGCCAAACACCGCCGCATAGAGCTCGTCGATCTCCAGCTCCGATCGACAGATGCGCAGCGCCAGCGACATGTCGCGGCGAAACAGCGCGTCCTCGACGATCGCCAGCGCGCCGAAGATCGACTTGAAGAACGGCTCGGGATCGAAGCGATGGAGGATGTCGGTGTTGGTCAGGTAGCGAATCTGCCCGACGATGTTGACGCCGAAGTCGGCGATGCGCTCGAGGTTGTTGGTCGCCGTGTTGATGGCGCGGATCAGATCGATGGTGGCTTCGTCGAGGTCCTCGCTGGTCAGCAGTCGAAAACACTTGTTCTCGATCATGCTCTTGAGGTTGTCGACGTAGTCGTCGCGCGCGGCGATCTTGCTGAGCTCGCCGCGTGGATCGGCGAGCATCCGCTGCGTGTCCTCGAGCAGCTTGCCGACCTCGAGCGCGAGGAACTTGAAGTTCTCGCGCACTCCGGCGACGGCGATGGCTTCGCTGCTGCTGGTCACCGCGTCTCAGCCCTTGATCTGCAGGGTGTCGCTCGGCTGCTCGTGGTCTTGCTCGCGCCAGTGCAGCCTGATCGAGAGGCTCACGCGGCCGCCCTTGCGCTTGGCCCGGACCTCGAGCTCGAGCATTCCGTCGGGGTCGAGCGCGAGCATGTGCTCGGCCGTGCCGAGCTCGAGGTGACCCTTCTCGATCCCGGCCGTGAGCGCGTTCAGATACCTGACGATCGATTGACGGTCTTGCACCGAGTCGTGCCGAAAGTCGTCGTCCTTGGCCATGCGAGCTCCTTTGAGGCTCCTATCAACCCTGCCGCCCCGGCGCCAGTGGGGTCACGAGAACGTTGCACGTCGCGGATGGCGCGCCCCAGTGGGTAGAGTTCGGCCGACACCTCCGCGAAACAGACCCGAACGCGGCGGGGCCCAAGTCGTAATATCTCGCCCGATGTCGGAAGGACGCGATCGCAAAGATTCTCCCCCGCCGCCGCCGCCGAAGGTCACTCGGCATGTGCAGCCGCTCGGCATGCGCGTGCTCGTGCGCATCATCAAGGATCCCGATCGACTCGAGTCGGGCTTGTTTTTGCCGGAGGGCGCCAAGGAGAGCACCCGCGACGCGCTGCTCGGCGAGGTCGTCGAGGTCGCGCGGACCATGCCGAAGGTCAAGTTCGATCTCGACGACGATGACGACGACGAGGACGAGGAGGACGCCAGCGATCTCGGCCGCAACGTCAGCGGCGTGCCGCTCGGCGCCAAGGTCTTGTTCGGCAAGCATCGCGGGTTGTCGGTCCCGTGGGACGACAGCCTGCGCATCGTGGATGTCCGCCATCTACTCGCGATCGTCGACGAGATCCCCGAGGACGAGATCCAGTGAGCGACGCGATGCGGTGGTTGTTGGCCGGAGGAGTCACGGTCGCGCTGCTGAGCGCCGCGCCTGCGCACGCGCAAGAGCCCGTCGCGCAGCACCGCGAGCTCGCCGACGGCGTCGATCGGCCGATTCACAACCTCTCGGGTGTGGGCGACTCGAGCAGCCTCGAGCTCAACCCCGCGCTGCTGAGCTCGATCCGCGGGCTCGACATCACGCTGCTCGGCTACCAGGCGCTCTACGAGTTCGCGCGCGGCGGCGGCTTCGGAGCGTTCGTGGCGGCCAACTTCGGCTGGGGCTTCGCGCTCGGGCTCGGCGTTCAGGCGCTCGAGCCCGGCTTTCGCGATCGCCTCGCCGACGTCGACATCGCGCACAACCGGCCGTCGACCAAGCTCAGCTTTGGGCTCTCGCTCGGGCAGGGCGAGTGGGGCAGCTTCGGCGTCGGAGTCCATGGCGTGCGGCGGGGCGGCGACTCGCTGCGGCCCGCACAGCTCGATCTCGGCTTGCTGCTGCGCATGACCAACTACGGCAGCTTCGGGGCCGTCGCGCGGCTGGGGCCGGCGGATCTGCGTGATCCGAGTTTTCGGCCGATCCTCGATCTCGCCGGCGAGGTCGCCCTGCGGCCGCTCGGCAACGATTGGCTGGAGCTGGCCGGCGGCGTCACGGCGCGCGTCGATCAGTCGGCCGGGCGCGGGTTCTCGAGCTTCTCGGCATCGCACGATCTGCTGCCGCACGGTCGCGTCGCCGTCCGCGTTCAGGGCATCGAGATCGCCGGCGAGGCACAGCTGATCCAGGCCGACGTGCTCGACCAGGACACGCTCGCGCTCGTCGATCAGACCACCGCGCTGCGCGGCGGCGTCTCGCTCGCGCTCGCGTGGGACTACGGATCGATCGGCATCGGCACGCACGCGGGCCTCGGCGGCGGCGTCGACGGCATCTCGTACAAGGCTCGCTTCACGACCGCGCGGCAGGGGCGGGTGTACTGGGGCCGGCTGATCGACGCCGAGGAGTACGAGCTGTCCGGCATCGACGGTCAGCGCGGCTTGATCGCCACGCTGCGTCGGCTCGAGCGCGCCGAGGCGGCCGGCGATCGCTCGATCATCGTGATCAAGGCCGACGGCTTCGCGCTGGGCTGGGGAGCCGGGCAGGAGCTGCGCGACGCGTTGCGACGAGTGCGAGACGCCGGCGGCCATGTGTTCGCCTACGTCGAGGCGCCTGGCCTGCGCGACTACTGGATCGCGAGCGTGGCCGAGACCATCTACGTGCACCCGGCCGGACAGCTCGACACGGTCGGGCTTGGCACGCGGCGGCTGTACTTCCGCGACGCGCTGGCCAAGCTCGGCGTCTCGGTCGAGGCCCTGCACATCGACGAATTCAAGAGCGCGCCCGAGAACTTCACCCGCAACGATCGCAGCGAGGCCGACGCGCTCCAGCGCGCGGAGCTGCTCGACGACACCTGGGAGACGGTCGTCCACGACATCGCGCAGGCGCGTGGGCTGACGAAGGCCAAAGTAAGGGAGATCGTGGCTGCGTCGCCGCTCGGGCCTGCGCGCGCGGTCGAGCTCGGCTTCGCCGACGCGGTGATTCATCGTGACGAGCTGACCGACAAGCTCTCGGATGCGGTCGGGGCCGACGTCTCGATCCGCGAGTTCCCGCGCACCGATCCCGAGCACACCACGTGGAGCGAGGCCCCGTACATCGCGGTGGTGTTGGTCGAGGGCACGATCGTCGACGGCAAGAGCCGCAACATCCCGCTGCTCAACATTGTGATGACCGGCGGCGATGAGATCGCCGAGTTACTGCAAGAACTCCGCGGCGATCCGGCCTGCGAGGGCATCCTGCTGCGGGTCGACAGCGGCGGCGGCTCGGCGTTCGCAGGCGAGGTGATGTGGCGCGAGGTCCAGCGCACGCACGAGGCGTGGAAGAAGGACAAGCGCAAGAACCCGCCGATCGTGGTCTCGATGTCCGACGTGGCCGCGAGCGGCGGCTACTACATCGCGGCCGGGACCGATCACGTCTTCGCCGAGCCGCTGACGATCACCGGATCGATCGGCGTGGTGTTCATGCACTTCGACGTCTCGGGGCTCATGAACATGCTCGGCGTCGGCATCGACCGCATCGATCGCGGCGGCGATGCGGTCGACATGAACTCGATCTTCCAGCCGTGGTCGGAGACGCAGCGCGCCAAGGTCCGCGAGGGCATCGACCGAACCTACGACCTGTTCCTGCAGCGCGTCGCCGATGGCCGCGGCATGCAGAAGCAAGAGGTCGACAAGGTCGGTCAGGGCCGCGTGTGGTCGGGCAAGCGTGCGAAGGGCCTCGGCCTGGTCG
>DATLLB010001031.1:0-14387 GCA_035538075.1 Enhygromyxa sp. | reverse complement strand
GGTCAGCGACTGGCGTCCGTCGTTCTAGACCAGCTGGCCGACTACTCCATGCACAGCTCGCGCTCGGTCGCGGCCTGTGCATGATTGCCTTCAGCCTCGGCAATCACCGCGAGGTCGCAGTGGATGCCGGGGATGAACGGGTTCTGCTGGACGGCGCGATCGAGCGCCTTGGCGGCGCCCCCGAGATCGCCCGCGAGTCGTCGCGCTCGCGCTTCGGCGGCGGCGATGTTGGCGTTCTCGGGCTCGTGCTCGCCGGCGAGGATCAACAGCGGCAGCGCCTCGGCCGGGCGATCGAGCTCGAGGTAGAGCTCGCCGAGTCGACGCGCGAGCTGAGGATCGTTGCGCGTGGCGGGATCGGCCGCGCGGGCCTTCTCGTACTCGATCACCGCGGCGTTTTGATGCCCGCGAAGAGTCAGCAGGACACCGAGCCGCGCATGCTTGCGCGCCCGACCGCCGCCGAGGTGCGAGAACACGTCGCCGTTCAAGCTCGGGTCACCCGCGCTCGCTTCGTCCTCGCCACGAAAGGCGATCCGCGAGACGCCACCTGAGCCGGCGCCCTTGCTCGTGCGCGCGCGCATCGTCGTCTTCCAGACCTCGAAGAAGGCCTCGAAGCTGTCACCCCACGCGTCGGCGAACGCCTGCTTGGCGTCGACGCCACCCGCGACATCGTCGAGCATCGCGCCGAGGCCCTCGACGCCACGCTGCTCCTCGAGCAGGCCGAGCATCGTCTCGGCTTCGGCGTAGGCCAGCGCAGCCATCTCCTGGCTGGGCAACATCGCGATGGAAGGGTGCATCTGCTCGAGCGTGACCAGCTCGCCCGACTCGAGCGCGTCGTGCAGCAGCTTGCGGATCGGCGGCGCGAGCTCGCTGCGACCCGACTCCCGCCAGCGATTCTCCATCAGCTTGGCGAGGCCCTCCTGCATCCACACGGGCGCGGCGTTGTTGGTGCGGATCGTCAGCAGGTAATGGACGTACTCGTGGACCGCGGTGTCGAGCCAGCCGTAGCCGTAGACCATCACCCGCGGGGTGATCATCATGATGCGACGGTACTTGCAGATGCCGACGGTGCCGGTCGTGTAGATGTTGTCGAGCGTCAGCGGCGTGACCAGGGCCAGCTTGCCGGGCTCGTCGTAGAACTCGAAGCGGATCGGATGATCGGGGCGCACACCCAACGTGTCGCCGAGCGCGTCGTAAGCCGAGGCCATGGCCTCGAACAGGTAAGGAGCCAAGATCGCGTCGCGCGAGTCGGCGAACACCGCCTCGAAGCGGCCGTCGTCGCTGCGCAGCGTGATTGCGTCGCCGAGCGCGAGCTGAGCCCCGCGGGCGAGGTCGAGGTAGTAGCCGGCCCGCGCCACGATCGCGTCGCGCTCGTCGGTGGTGGTGGCCACGAGTGCGGCGAGCGTGCTCTCGGCCTCCGCGTAGCGAGCCTCGTAGACGGCGAGGATGCCCTCGGCGAGCTCGCGCTCGCGCGGGTCGGTCAGTCCGCCGCGGCGTCGCTCGGCGGCGGCGAAGTCCCAGGCCTCGACGCTGGCCATGAAGCCGTCGAGCTCGGCGCTGATCTCGAGCACGACCGGCTGCTCGCTGGAGGTGCTCTCCGAGGAATCGCTGGGCGGGGCCGCGAGCGCAGGCTCGGGTGGGTCCACGCCGAGCAGCAGTGTGGCGATCGCGAGCGCGAGACCGAACCGACTCCAGATCCTGCGTTTGATCCTCATCGCAGCAGCTCCTCGTAGTAGCGCTTGGTGTCGGCGTCGAAGCCGTCGCGATCGCCCTCGCGCATGGCCTCGACCACTTGATCGCGCAGCGATCGATCGCGCTCGGCCTCAGTCGAGGACTCGCCGTCGCTCGACGGTGGCGGGGGCGGGGAGCTCTGGCGGAGGCTGTCGATCGCCCGCTGGATGCCCTGCCAAGCGCGATCCTCTTCGAACAGCGCCCCGTCGAGCGCAGCATCGTCGAGCGCGTCGCCGGCCTCGCGCATGGCTTGATCGGCGCTCTCCATCGCCTGCCGACCGGGGGCCGGGAGGATGTCGGCGGCCGGATCGTCGAGCAGCTGCTCGGCTCGCTCGCGCAGGGTTCGTTGCTGGCGGCCGAGCTCGGTCAGGCGCTCGATGTCTTCGCGCTCGAGCACCTCGTCGGGCTCGGGCAGCGGCGCACGCATGCGCTCGCGCAGGCGCTCGGCCTCACCGGAGAGCTTGCGCAAGGCCTTGGCCTCGGGCTCGCCCGGCTTGGATCCCGCCTCGGCTCGACGCAGCGCCGCGGCGGCGTCGTTGGCCGCCTCGAACAGCTCGAGCTCGGTGGCCTCGCCGTCCTGCGCGGCGGCCTCGAGTGCCTCGAGAGCCTCGCGCGCGTCGTCCCACGCAGCTCGGCCCTCGCGGGACAGGTGCGCGTCGTTGATCGCCTCGACGCTCTCGCGCAGCGAGACCAAGCGGCTGCGCAGGCCGGTCTCCTCGTCCTGCAGCCGGCTGAGCTCGCGCAGCATCTTCATGCGCTTGCGATCTTCTTCGGACATCGCGGGCGAGTCGGCCTGCTCGCCGGTCTGCTGCACGCGCTCGCGCAGCTGTCGGATCGCGTCGAGCCCCTCGCGGGCCTGCTGCAGCGCGCCGTCGATGTCGCCGCGCTCGAGCTGCTCGAGCAGCTGCTGGCTGCGCATGCGCGCCTCCATGGCCTTGAACGCGTCGAGGTTCATCCACTCGTCGCCCACCTCTTTACGCAGCTGGGCCTGGGCCTCCTGCACGCGGCGCATGTCGTCGCGGATGCGCTGCTCGAGCTGCTCGATCTCCGGGCGCACCGACTGATCGCCGGCCTGCAGCTGCTCGAGCTTCTCGACCAGCTTCTGCTGCGAGACCTGCAGGCGGGCCACCAGCGCCTCGATCCGCGCGATAATCTGCCCGTCGACCAGATCGTCGAGCCGGATGATCTCGTCCTCGAGCTGCTCGATCTCGCGGCGGTTGTGGGTGCCGAGCTCGCGCAGCAGCGGCCCTCGATCGTCGGGTCGCTCGAGCTCGGCGCCCGGCGGCATGCGCTCGTGCAGCTTGGCTTCGTCGCGGTGGATCGCGAGCAGGCGCTCGTGGATGCCGGCCAGCGTCTCGACGTCGCGCTCCTCGACCATGGTGTCGACCGCGAGCGCGTCGACGGTCGCGGCGATCATCGTCAGCAGCGTGGCCGCGCCGTCGTGCAGGTCTCGCGCGGTGCGAACCTTGGCGCCGAGTCGATCCTCGACCTCGAGATCGTCGAACGCGACCGTGGTCAAGCGCGCGGCCAAGAGATCCACTGCGGCGTCGCGGATCGCCTGCAGGTCGGCGATGTTGGCCGCGTGCTCGGCCTCCTCGTCGTGTACGAGCAGCTGCTGACGGGCCGAGGCCGCGAGCTTGCCGGGCCCGTCCGCGAGCGGCTGGAGGCCGAGCCCGGGATCGTTGTCGCGGACCTCGATCCAGTAGGTGACCTCGCTGCGATCCTCGAGCGGGATCGCGGACAGGTCCCAGCTGTGACGGTGCCGCCACGCTCGGCTGCCGCCGCCCGGCGCCTTGCCGGCCGGCAGTCGATGGCGCTCGATCTCGCCGTCGGGCTTGGCGAGCTCGTAGACCAGCTCGGCCTCGATCACGCCGAAGTCGTCGCGCGCCGCGAAGCGCAGCTCGACGCGATCGGTCTCGCTGGCCTCGTGCTGCCAGTCGGGGAGCGGCAGCAGCTCGACCTCCGGCAGCGCGTCGGGCTCGAGCTCGACCCGCATCGGCGGCGAGCGTCGGGCGGCGACCTGCAGGGCCGCGGCGTCGCGCTGCGAGGCGTCATCGAGCAGCGCCACCACCCAGCTGCCCGAGCCACGCACCACGAAGCTGCCGGTCCAGCGACGCTCGTCATCACCCGAGGAGGCCGGCTCGAGGTCGATGATCTCGGGCTCGGGCGCGCTGCTCAGCTCGAGGCCGTCGTGGATCATCACGACCCGCACCGCGTCGGCCTCGCTGGTGACCTCCATGTCGAGGTGGATCCGGGTCCCCGCGGGCACGCGCATGGTCCCGCTCGGGTTCGGCACGCGGCGATCGGGTCGGCGGGTGTAGTCTGGGTAGTCGAGCACCAGCTCGAGCGTGGTCCAGACCGGCTGCGGAGGGATCGGCGGGCGACCGTCCGCACGCTCGCGCAGCAACTCGAGCCCACGCGCGCCGATCGGTCCGCTGGCCAGCGCGACCGCGGAGCCCACGATCAGCGCGGCCGCGATCAGTCGAATGCGGCGACGCGGGCGGGGCAGGGCGCGGCGCGGATCGAGGGCGCCGATCTGTCGGCCGATCCGCTGCACGTACGCGGCCGCCAGCTCCGGTGAAGGACACTCGTGGTTCTCGAGCTGCATCCACAGCTCGGTCGCCCCCAGTAGCTCGTGCCGCAAGATGACGTCGGTCTCGCGCTCGCCGGTCACCGAGTGCTTGGCGATCAGTCGGGCGAGCGCGACCGGGTGCCCGAGTCGCTCGCGCAGCTCGCGAATGCGTACGCTGACCACCGCCGCCCCGCCGAGCAGCCCCACCACACCGCCGACCTGGGCCGCGAGATCGCCACGCAGCGTCCACCCGGCGAGCGCGATCAGGATCACCAACCACGCACAGCCCAGCAGCAGCAAGTCGATCGCCAGGCTCGTCAGCGTCCGACGCAGCGCGACGCGCCGTACCGCTCGAAGATAGTCTTGCAGCTGCTGCGCCTGAGCGAGGACCATCGCGTGGCTTTGGTATACCCGTGATGCCGGCCGGAAACACGGCGAGACGCCAGCCAGGTGCGCGTGCGCAATTATCCATGCGATACGGCGGCCCTCGCTCGGTGTATCGTCACCGCGCGTGTCGCTGCCGCCGCTTCCTCGCACGCGATCCGAGCGGATCCTGTGGAGCGTCCTCGAGGAGCACTTCGAGGACGCGCAGTTCCTGTTCCTCAACTGGGAGCAAGCGCTCGACGGTCCCGACGACTCGCTGCGGGCGCTCGCGCTGGGCCCCGAGCGGCGGCTCACCGCGCACGTGCAGGGGCTCGTGCACGGCGGGCTCCCGGTGGTCGAGCGCATGTTGTTCCCGGCGCTGCGCCCCGACGGAGCTGAAGACGCGTTCGACGAGCACGCACTGCGGACCACCGCCGCGCTGGCGATCTTGGCTCAGCCGGTCGACGGCACCGAGCGCCTGATCGCGGCCGCGACCGAGGAGCTGCTGCCCGAGTCGGCCGCGCATCTGCATCGCGCCTTGCAGCTGTGGGACGCGCCGCGCTCCGATCGTGCGCTGTGGGAGGCGAGCCTTCGCACCGACGCGCGCTCGTGGCCCGCGTGGCTGCGGACCTTTGCGATCCGCGGTCAGCCGGCCGACGAGAACATGGTCAACTACTGCCTGCGCGGCGACGAAGCCTCGGTGCTCGCCGCCCTCTCGGTGGTGCCGGACATGGCCGCGAGCGCGGGGCAGCGCATCCACGACGTGCTCGGCTACTTCTTCGCCAGCCACACCTCGGCGATCCGCGTGGCGGCCCTCGGCGCCGGCTTGCAGGTCGGCAGCCATCGCGCGTGGAACCTGTGCCACGAGTGGTTCGAGTCCGCGGGCGCGCCGGAGGGGATCGTCGAGCTGATCGCGATCGTCGGCAACGCGGCCGATCAGCGCCGACTGATCGACTCGGTCGCGGCCGGGCATGTCGACGAGCCGCGGGTCTGGGCGCTGGGCTTTTGCGGTCGCCCTCAGGCCGCGCAGGTGTGCGTGTCGCTGCTGCGACACCCCGACGAGCGGATCGTCCGGCTCGCGTTCGAGTCCTTCTGTGCGATCACGGGCTTGCCCGGCAACAACCCGGCGGTCTCGCAGCCGGAGCTGCGGCCCGGTGATCACGATCTCGCCGATCCCGACGGCAGCTTCGCAGCCAAGGAGCAAGCCCGTGAGGCTGCGATCGAGGCCAGCGTCGCGGCTGGGGCCGATCCGATGGTCATGCGGTTGCCGCTGCCCAAGCCCGAGGCGGTCGAGTCCTGGTGGGCTGGCGTCCACGCGCGCTTCGATCCGAGCAAGCGCTACCTCTACGGTCGCGTATCGACCTTCGAGGTCATGCGCGCCGCCTACGTCGACGGCCCCAGTCGCCGCCGACACTTGCTCGGCTACGAGCTCACGCTGCGGACTCGCTCGCGCGTGCAGCCGAGCACGCGCGCGTTCGCAGCTCGGCAGTATCGCCAGCTCACCGAGCTAGCGTCGGAGCGCATCGATCCGCAGCGGGGCTACCTCGACATCTGATTGCGACATTTGATGGGCCCCGTCGAAAATCTCTCGCGCTACGGCTTCGGCTTCCTGCCGAACGTCGATCGTCACGGCGATGAGATCCTCGTAATAGCGATCGCAGCCCGCTTCGCGCTGCCGCAGCCCGGTCGCATCCACCACGGCGAGCTCGCGCCCGCCGAAGAACAACCACCGCCGCACTTCGCCGACGTGCACTGGGGCGATCCGGCGACGACCAGCCTGCGCTACGAAGGCCTCAACGCATACACGCGACCGGCCACCGACGTGTACATCAACGGCAGCGCGTGGGCCCGCGCGCGGCGACCGGTCGAGCAGATGGACGTCGAGGTCCGCGTGGGTCCCTGCCAGGCGCGCGCGCGGGTGATCGGCGATCGTGTGTGGGTCAGCGCGCTCGGGACCTTGCGAGCCTCACCGCCGGTCCCGTTCGAGCGCATGCCGCTGCGTTGGGAGCGAGCGTTCGGTGGCGGCAGCGTCGACGCGGGCGCGCGTGGCTTCGAGGCTCGCAACCCGCTCGGCGTCGGTCTGCATCGCAGCGTCGAACAAGCCGCCGACGCCCCGCTGCCCAACATCGAGGATCCGCGCGGGCTGGTCAGCGAGCCGTGGTCGCGGCCCGATCCGGTCGGGTTTGGGGCGATCGCACGTCACTGGCATCCACGAGTCGGCTTCGCCGGCACCTACGACGAACGCTGGACGCGGACCCGCGCGCCGCTGTGGCCGGACGACTTCGACGAGCGCTTCTTCATCGCCGCGGCGCCGGGTTTGTCCGCGAGCCCGCACCTGCGCGGCGGCGAGTCGGTGATGCTCGGCGGTCTGCATCCGGACGGCGGCTTCGGCTTCCGTCTGCCGAGCGTGCGGCTGTCGTGCAAGTCGGTGTTCTTCGGTCGCGTCGATCGCCACACCATGCGCCTCGACTCGGTGTGGATCGAGCCCGACGAGATGAGCCTGACGCTCGGATTTCGCTGCGCGGTCCCGTTCGGTCGCGGCGGCGATCATCGCTACACCGTCATCCGCGAGCTCGAGCCGTGGGAGCCCGAGCCCGCGCTCGCACCCGTGATCGTCGAGGCCCGCGCATGAGCACGCCGTTGGCTGCGTTGATCGGCGCCGGGGTCTGCTGCTCGCTCGGCCTCGATCTCGAGAGCTCGCTGGCCGCGGTCGAGGCTGGCATGTCGCGGATGGTCGAGACCGAGCTGTCGGGCATCGACGATCCGATTGTGGTCGCGGCGCTCGAGCTACTCGGCCTCGACACCGCGCGCGGCCGTCGATTCCACTGGCTGGCCGGCACCGCGTACCTCGATCTCGTCCGTCGCTTCCCGACCTGGAAGCAGGTCGACCTGCCGATGATCATCGTCGGACCCGAGCCGCACGCCGACCATGACGTGCCGCGCGACTTCATGATCACGCACCTGCGCGAGCTCAGCGAGGTCGCGGTCCCGCGTCCGGTTCAGCAGTTCTGGTGGCCGGGCGGTCGCGGCGGATGGTTCAAGGCGCTCGAGCATGCGATCGCGCTGCTGCACGGCGGCGCACCGCTGGTGTTGCTCGGCGCGGTCGACAGTGACGTCGACCCCGCGTCGCTGCGCAGGCTCGCCCGCCGCAACGCGGTGCTCGGTCCTCGCAACCCGCAAGGTCGGATCCCGGGCGAGGCCGCGTGCTTCCTCTTGCTCGCGCGCCCCGACGTGCCCCGGCAGATCCACGAGCGACCGTGGGCGTGGCTGCGCGCGTGCGAGACGGCAGTCGAGCCGCGCCACATCATGCAGCCGCGCTCGACTCTGGCCGAGGGCTTGACCGGGCTGTTCGGCCGGCTGCGTGAGGCTCACCTCGGCTGGCGTGCAGACGTGGTCTACTCGTGTCAGCCCAGCGAGAATTTCTGGGGCCGCGAATTCAACATGGCGTATCTGCGCAACCCCGAGCTGATCCCCGAGCCGCTGCGGGTCGAGCAGCTGTGCGACGAGCTCGGTGACTGCGGCGCGGCCACGCCTGCGCTGCAGCTCGCGTTCGCCGGCCATCGTTGCTCGCGTGGCGACGCCTTGGCGCGCGCGCTGATCTACGGCGAGTCCGACGACGGCGCGCTCGGTGCTTGCATGATCGAAGCCGGCGAGCCGATCGCCAACACGCACCCGGAGGTCTCGCGATGACGACCGTGTTCGCCAACGGGCTCTCGATCATCCATCAAGGCGACGGCATGACCCACACCTGCCCGATCCCCGACGTGTGCAAGACGCCCACGCCGGCAGGGCCGGTGCCGGTGCCGTACGTCAACATTGCGATGAGCAGCAACCTGACCGCCGGCAGCACGACCGTGAAGATCGCCGGCTCCCCGGTCGCGCTCGAGAGCTCCAACATCCCGATGAGCTCCGGCGACGAAGCGGGCAGCGCCGGCGGGGTCATCTCGGGCAAGTTCGCGGGCAAGCTGACCTGGACCACCTCGAGCCCCAACGTGAAGTTCGAAGGGAAGGGCGTGTGTCGCTTCACCGACGTCGCCCAGCACAACGGCAACACCGGCAACACCTTCACGCTCTCGCTCGGCACGCTCGACATGCCGTATCCGTTCGAGGCTGGCGACACGACCTGCCCGAATTGCGGCAAGCCGATCGCCGAGCACGATCCTGCGAGCGGGTTCCCGATCGAGACCGGTGAGCAGTCCGATCAGGCCGTGGTCGACTTCGCCAACGCCATTCGCTCGGGCGACACCAGCAAGGCCCCGCAGGGCATGGCCGGCGCGCTGATCGTCAAGGACTGCGCCAACCCGGCCGACAACGGCACGCTGCTGGCGGTCGCTGGACGTCCGGCTGCCGCCGGCAAGAGCAAGGGTCCGCTGTTCGGCTGGGAGGCGATCGCCAACACCGTGCCCGGCGCTCAGGCGGCCGCCAATCCGATGCCGAGCAATCCGGCCACCGTCCGCACCGCTCGCGGCGGCACCGTGCAGGTCACCCAGGTCGCCGACAGCAACCCACCGCTGCAGTGCGCGGCGCAGAAGCTGGTTCAGACTGCGCTCGAGAAGGGCTGCAAGCCGGTGCAGATGACCGAGGCGTGGATCGATCGCCGCGAGAAGACCACTCAGGGGCACCGCATCCAGTCGTGCCCGACGTGCAAGGACAACATCGCGCGGATGCTGTGCCCGAACCCGCCTCAGGAGTGAGATGGCCGACGCGTGGATCGACACTCTGCTCGCGCGCATCGATGCTTGGACGCCGGGCTTCAGCGCCAAGCTCGAGGGCGCCTCGGAGGAGGAGCTCGTCGAGTTCGAGCGCGCGCTCGGTCGTGCGTTGCCGGACGAGCTGCGCACCTTCTCGACGCGGATGGGGCGAGAGCACGGCGGGCTGATCGGCTACGGTCCCGAGCTGCGCTTCGACATCGCTTCGTTGATCGAGCACGCGCGCGACGAGGCCCACGCTCCGCCCAACGTGTTTTGTGTCGCCGGGGCGCCGGATCCCGACTACATGGCGATCTACGTCGACCAGCGTCAGCGCGTGGACGCGGCTCCGCTGGTGCGGCTCGGGGTGATCGACGGGACGATGGTGAGCTACCCGGAGCACTCGTCGCTGGCCGCGATGCTGTTTGGCTTCGCGTTCATCACTCAGTGTCTGCCGCGCTACGACTACGGGGTCTCGCTGCGCTCGTCGGGCGTGCGGTCACCAAGCTTCCCCAACTCGTCTCCACGCCACTCCGCGGCTGATTCGCCGCGTGGGACCTGGCTGCCGCACTTTCGCTGGATCGCCGAGCAGCTCGGCTTCATCGACCTGCCGGGCTCGGGTCCGTGGTGGGCGTGCGTCGAGCGAGAGGACGCAGCGATGATGCTGTTCGAGGCGCCCGGTCACGCCCCGGACGTGCGGGTGGCCGCGCGCGAGCGCAAGGGCTTCTCGAACCTGGTCGAGCTCTTGTCCGACAACCTCGACCTCAACGCTCACCCCGGCACGCTTCGGCAGCCGCCTTGAGGCGCGAAGGGATCGACATCCAGCGGGACCTCGAGGAAGTCCGCCAAGCGCGGGGGTCGAGGGCCAGTCCGCGCGGGATCCCGGGCCGCGAGCGCCTCTCGCCATGATCGCTGCGCGGCCTCGTGCTCGCCGATCGCCTCGCGCAAGCGCGCCGCGATCGCATGGTTCGAGGCGCTCGCCTGGGTCGACCGCAGCAGGCCCAGGGCATGCTCGATCCGGCCGCGCGCCGCGTGGGCAACCGCGAGGTGACCGATCGCTGCGGGGCGCAGCAACACGGGGATCGTCGCGCCTTCGAGCCGCTCGATCGCGCGGTCGTGCTCGCCGGCACGCGCGGCGGCGATGCCCATATAAGTGCGCAACCATGGGTCGTCATCGCTCATCGCGTCGAGTCGATCGCGGCGACCTGCGAGCAGGTCGAGCTCGGCGATCGCTCGACGCAGCTCGATCTGGCCCTCGGGGCTGAGCGCGTCGCTCCCCGCCCAGGCGCGCTCGAGCAGCAGGCCCGCACGCGCGCGATCGAACAGCAACAGCCTGCGCCCAAGCGCCACCGCGGCGTCGAGATCATCGGGATCGCTCGCGAGTCGCCGCTCCAACGCCTCGCGCTCGGCCGCATCCGCCTCCAGCGGCGCCATGCCTCGCCCGAGCTCGGCGAGGTACCAGTCGAGAAACTCGGCGCCGGTCGGACGAAGCTGCGGTGCGCCGCTCGCCGCGAAGCTCCACACCCGCCCGCGATCCGCCCCCGTCACGACCAGCAGGTAGATCTGGTCGCAGCCACCATCGAGCACTGGCAGGCAGCCCGCGAGCGGGTTGGGATCGGTGTAGGCGTCGGCCTCGTCATCCCACTCGAGCTCGATCGCCTCGGCGCCCTCGCCGACGAACGGCTGCTGCAGCGATCCCAAGAGCTCCGAGGCGGTGGTCGACACCAGCGCGGCGTCCAGCTCGAGCAGCCCGCCGCGCGGCCGACCGGGCATCGGGGCGCGCTCACCGACCTCCGCCAGCAGCCGCCGATGCCCGCTCGGCAGCTCGATCCCGTGCTCCCGCTCGAACTCGGCCAGCCGCCCCTCGGCCAGGGGCGTCCACCAGCCGGCCCACCACGGCGCGATCTCGACGAGGCGCTCGCAGAGCCGACGTATCCGTTCGAGCAGGTCCTCCGTCATGCCACCCGAGCGTGCGGTAGCTCAGCCGGGCCCCTCGGTCCATCCCCCGACCGGCCCCGAGCGGCATTCCACGATCGTTTTGAGCGCAAACGCAGGTACATCGGCTTGCGTGAGGTCAATAGCTCGACCATTGGGTATAACTCGTGGGGTTCAGCTCCCGAAACGATCAGCTCGCGCGTCGCGCGGGTGTTTCGACACCACCGAAGTCGCCGCCCGACGAGCGCCGATTCTCGGCCTTCGGTACAGCCTCCGGAGCGGCTTCCCATCATTCAACCGCTGAATAGCGGTCCTGAGCACCCGTCTCAAGGCAGCGACAAAAGTGGTCTCCACAGACGCCGAGGACCTCGCCCTCGTTACCGCCGTCAAGGGCGGCGACAAACGGGCCTTCAAAGTCCTGATGCAGCGCTACCAGCGCAAGGTCTACGCGGTCGCCTATGGATTCCTCCGCAACCAAGAGGACGCCCTCGACGTGGTGCAGGAGAGTTTCATCAAGGTCCACCGATACATCGGCAAGTTCGAGGGCAACTCGAGCTTCTACACCTGGCTGTATCGGATCGTGGCCAACCTCTGCATCGACCAGCTTCGCAAGTCCAAGCGCCACCGTGACGTCGAGTTCGACGACGGGCTCCGTCACGACGGCAAAGACGAGTCGCCCTCGGATCTGCTCCCGCACTTCGGCCACTTCGGCGATCCCTCCGACATGCTGCGACGCAAGGAGATCCTCGCGGCGGTCGAGGCCAGCCTCGAGCACCTCAGCGACAAACACCGCGCGGTGATTGTCATGCGTGAGCTGCAAGGCCTGTCCTACGAGGAGATGGCCCAAGAGATGAAGTGCTCGAAGGGCACGATCATGAGCCGACTCTTTCACGCGCGCCGCAACATGCAGCGGTTGTTGACCGAGCAGCTCGGCGCGTGCCTGCCCTCGCAGGACACCGCCGAGCTCGACGAGCCGGCGGTCGAGCGCGCGGGGCAAACCCGTGGTCGCCAGCCACAAACCGCAGAGGTCGCGGGCGGAGGGATGTGATGCAGATGCAGAGCCAGTTCAACGAGATCGACGAGCAGCTGTCGGCCTACTTCGACGACGAGCTGGACGCCAGCGCGCGGGCCGAGGTCGAGGCTCAGCTCGAGCGAGATCCCGAGCTCGCGGCGCGGATGGCCGATCTGCTGTTCATGCGGACCATGGTCGTCGGCGATCTCGAGCATCAGGCCGAGCGCGTGCCCGAGGCTCGCTTCGAGCAGCTGTGGGACAGCTTCGAGAGCACGCTCGAACGCGAGTCGCGGCTGCAGGAAGCCGCTGAAGCGCCGCCCAAGTGGTGGCAACGGCTGCGCGAGTGGGCCCGACCGATCCGCATACCGCTCGCCGCCGCGGCGGGTGTCGGCGTGCTCGCATTCGTGATCGCGCGCTCAGTCGGGGCGCCCAGCGACGAAGCCGACGTGGTGGCGAATACCCAGGATGAGGCGGCGTCAGACGGCGAGTCTGCACCCGAGGGCAAGCCCAAGGCGGGCCCCGAGGTTGGACCGGCGAAGGCAACCGATCCCCAGCTCGCCGTCGCCCCGAGCCCCAAACCCGTCGCCCCCAACACCGAAGTGTTTCCGCAACCCGAGCCTGGTGAAGCCGAGATCCGCCGCATCGAATTTGGTGGCCAGATGGGCACGATCTCGCAGGTCGAGGGCACGCGGGGGACGACCACGGTCATCTGGGTGACCGAAGACGAAGACCCTGTCGACAGTGAGCGTTCGCTATGACGCACCGCAGCATCCACTCTAGGTTTCTGGCCTCTACTTTCGCGGGACTGTTGATGATCCCGGCCGTGCTCGCCAGCGGAATTACGCTGCTGAGCCCCTCGATCGCCGAGGCGGGCGTGACCACGGCTTCGTGCCGAATCCACGCGATCGAAGCCTCGCTCGAGGGTGACGGCACGATCCCGCCCGAGCTCGAGTTCATGGCCGATCAGCTCAAGGCCGGCGCGTTCGCTCAGTTCCGCGGCATCCGGCTGATCGAGTCGAAGGACTACAAGCTCGAGCTCGGCGTAGCGGCCGACAAGAAGTTCAAGTCGGGCCACAACGTGAAGCTCAACCTGGTCGGCGGTGAGTCGGACAAGCTCGAGCTCCAAACCGAGATCCTGCGCGGCGGCACCAGCGTGTTCAAGCTGGATTGGGCGATGAAGAGCGCGGGGCTGATGCTGATCCCCGTCAGTCGCGGTGACCAGACGACCATCTTCGCGTATCAGTGCAAAGCCTGAGCGGCGCACGGTGGCAAGAGAAAAGCGGAGGGCGCGAGCCTCTCCGCTTTTTCATTTTCTGGAGAATTCGGTGCTTCGGGCGTGTGAGGGAGCAGATCGAGGCGCAGCCGCGTCGAGGTGCGAGTGCGTGCGCTAAGGTCCCCGGACATGGTCGAGCTCGCTTCGCCCAGCCCGCGTCGCGGGTCGCAGCCTCGCACCGCAAGGCTGCGTTGGTCGCGGGTGGCGGCGTGGCTGGGCGTGTCGGTGCTGGCGCTGCTGCTGCTCGCGGTCGTGCTGATCTGGACCGCGCCGCGCTGGGCGGCGGGGCGCGTCGAAGCTGAGCTCGAGCAGCGGATCGCCAAGCGGCTCGACGCGAGCGTGGACGTCGGCGAGCTGGTGCTGAGCTGGAAGCACGCCGAGCTGCGGGATGTCGAGCTCCACCGCGAAGGCGTGGCGCTGCACGTCGATCGCGTCCACGTGACGCTCGATCGCGGGGCGTTGTGGTCGGTTCGCTTCGAGGTCGTGGACGTCCAGGCGATCGGTGGCTCCCTCGAAGGCGACCGCGCGGGCGTGGAGGCGCTGGCCGTCGAGCTGCGTGGCCTCGGCGACGATCGCGAGGACGCGCACGAGCGGAGCTGGCTGCGAGGGCGAACGCGGCTGACCCCCGACACGCTCGAGCTGCGCCAGTTGGCGTTTGCGATCGACGACGGGGATCGACGCGCGACGGGTAGCTTGGCCGCGACCGTCAATCTGAAGGACGAGCGCGTCGAGCTGCGCGTGACCAGCTTGTTGGCCGAGCTCGGGCTCGGTCGTCCGCTTCGCGCTGCGTCAGTGCGCACGACCCTCGAGCGGGAT
>DATLLB010001030.1:0-2161 GCA_035538075.1 Enhygromyxa sp. | reverse complement strand
AACCGGGCGCTGCGCAAGCGCTTCCAGGGCGCGCACGACATCCCGACCATCGGCTACTTGCAGCTGCTGCACCTCGGGATCCTCGCCGACACGATCGAGCGCGCGGTGGTGGTCGCCTCGCAGGGGCGTCGGCGAGCGCAGATCTTCCAGGCGCCGTTTTGCGGCGAGCATCGCAAGCAGAACGCGGCCGCGATCGCCAGGCTCGAGCGCATGTGTCGGCTCGGGCCCGAGGATCGTCGGCACGGCTGGGAGGTCGCGATGGTCGTGCAAGTCGGGACCGCGCTCGAGTCGGAGCGCGTGGTCTTCGACGACCCCACGCTGTGGCGCAAGCTCGGCGCCAACCTGCTCGCGTTTCGCAGCGAGCGGATGCAGCCGGGCATCAACCACGAAGACAAGTCGCCGCCGCAGTACCGCAAGCGCCAGGACATGGACGTGTCCGAGGAATTCACGGTCCAGGCCGGACGCGCGGGCTACAACGCGTTCGCGCGCTGGACCGGGTTCGACCGCGAGCGCGCCAAGCAATTGCTGCTGCTCGATCGCCTCGACGTGCTCACGCCTGGCGGCAAGGAGCGGCTGCGCAAGATCAGGGACAAGCTCGAGTCGATCACCGATCGCGTGGTCGCAGAGATCCCCAAGTGGGCCGACCTGCCGCTCGGCAACGCGCTCTCGCGCAACGCCGAGCGCGGGCGCAAGGCCTTCGCGCTGGCCGGGCAGCGCATCTACCTGGCCGGGCTCTCGCAGCGCGAGGTCGAGGGCGCGGGGCTCGACTGGGATCTCGCGGTGCGGGCCGTCGGCGCGGCGGCTTGTCGCGCGAGCCTCTACGCCGAGCTGATGGGTGTGGTCGAGCTGCCCGACGACTGCGATCTGCTGGCCGGCATCTGCATGATGGCGGGGCCGGTCAATCAAGACGACATCGGCAAGACCCACTACGGGATGCCAGACTTGCTGGCCGACAACGCGGCCTTCGCCGACCGCGATCCGACCTCGCTGCTGGTCTGGACCTTCAAGGCCAAGACCATCGCCGATCCGATCGGCAACGAGGAGCAGCTGCTCAACTCCGCGCGAAAGGGCGCGCTCGTCGATCTCCGCAGTGCTCCGCACGAGCTGGTCGCCGTCGCCCGCCGCGGTCGCGTCGAGCCGATGCGCTCGCGCGACGGCAAGCACAACCGCGAGCGCGCCTTTGCAGAGCTCGACAATTTCGTGCGCGACGAGAAGGGCATCGACATTCCAGGCAACCGCGGCGAGCCGTGGCCAGACGAGTGGCGCAGCGAGCCGGTCTGGTGAGTGGATCGTTGGAGCGGCCAGATCGCGCTTGCCGAGTGCGATGCCATGCTCGAACATCCGGCCGATGAAGCGCTGGAAGTTCGGGATCAGTGGGCTCTTCTCGTTTGGCCTCGGCCTCGGCGTGGCCGCGTGCGGAGACTCGGGCTCGAACGGCGACTGCACGGCCGGCGCGCTGTACTGCTCGTGCGTGAACGGGCTGTGTGCGGACGGGCTCGAGTGCGCGGGCAACCTCTGCGTGCTGCCTTCCGACGAGACCGGCAACCCCGGTGACGGTGACGGTGACGGCGATGGCGATGGCGATGGAGACTCGGGCGATGGTGATGGTGATGGTGACTCGGGCGACGGCGATCCGGGTGACGGTGACGGCGACAACCCCTGCGATTCCGGCCAGAGCCTCTGCGATGGTGCTTGCATCAAGACGCAAGCCGATCCGCTGAACTGTGGCGGCTGCGGAATCGAGTGTGGGCTCGGCGAAGTGTGCGACGCCGGCGAGTGCGAGTTCATCGAGGACTGCACGCTGCAGCCGTGCCCGGGCCTGTCGTACTGCGACCTCGGCAGCAAGCAGTGCTTGCCCGGCTGCATCGTCGACGATCAGTGTGTCGGCGGCGAGGAGTGCAACGTCGGCACCCACGAGTGCGAGTGCAACGCCACGGCGGGCAGCTGCACCAACGACGATCAGTGCGGCGGCACGAACGTGTGCTACGTGACCCCGTTCATCGGCGGTCGGTGTGGCGAGTGCACCTCCGACGCCGACTGCCAGTGGGGCTGCACGCCGCCCGACCCGTTCGGCGGCGACGGCGAGATCGGGCCCAACTGCACGCCATCTGGGGGCGCCTACTGCAACGATGGTAGCGAAGGCGAGGGCTGCGAGACCAAC
>DATLLB010001029.1:0-7635 GCA_035538075.1 Enhygromyxa sp. | reverse complement strand
CCATCGCGCGCCGACTACGAAGCCCGGAGGCAGCGGGGTGGGGACGAACACCAGGCGACGCGCGGCGGCGTTGCCCTCGATGCGTGGGGCGTTGACGGCCGGAGGCGCGAGCCAGCGCTGCAGCCATGCGGACGGACCTCGCGGTGGTTGGCGTGGAGCTTGGCCGGAGCTCGGCCGATCGCCGCCGAGGTGGTGGGTGAACACTTGCTGCTCGCGCTCGAACTGCTCGAGCGTGAGCTCGGCCAGCGCTCGAAAGCGACGCTCGCGATCGGGCTCGGCGAGGCCGGCGAGCAGGCGCTCGAGCGTCAGCCGCTGCGCGGCGTCCCACGTCGGCGGGAGCGGGCCCTCGACCAGGGCGCGCGCGAGCTCGAGCTGGCCGGTGCGCTCGAGCGCGCGCACGTGCAGGGCGTAGAGGACCAGCGGCACCGAGTCGGCGAAGATGCCTCGATTGGTGCGGCGCAATGCGTCGAGCGTGCGATCGGTGATGGCCGCCCAACGAGCGGCGCCGAAGCGAGCGAGCAGCGGCGAGCCGGCCGTGAGCGCGCCGAGCCGGGCCAACGAGCTGCGCACCTCCATGAGCCCGAGGATCGCCACGATCGGCCACGGGTAAGCATGCTCGACACGCTCGGCCAGCTCGAGGTAGCCGCGGATGCGATCGTGGAGGCTGATGTTGTAGCGCCGCAGCCAGCCCGCAGCCTCGCTCGCCATTGCAGCCTGCTCGCGCAGGAAGGCCGCGTGCAGCGACGCGGGCACGCGCTCGTCGAGCTGGCGCTGCCAGGACTGCGCGACCGCGACCAGATCGTCGCCGCCGACGAGCACCAGATCTTCGCCGAACAGCTGGAAGCTCCTCGCGTTCGGCAGCCGCAGCGCGAGCCGGTCGGTCAGCGTGGTCATGGGCACGGGATGCGCAGCTGCGGGTCGAGGTGGATGAAGCCGTAGGTGTCGCGCACCATCGACAGATCCTCGGTCAGCACCCAGTCGGGCCCGATGTCGGCGAGGGCCTCGCCGCTCTCGCTCTCGAGCGGAATGTCGCCGCTGGCGTAGTGCAGGAAGATGCCGATGTCGCGGCGCACGTACGGCGGCTGATACTGCGCGTAGTAGTCGAGGTAGTAGCTGACGTAGGTGCAGGCCTGGGCGATGAGTCCCTCGGCGTCCTCGAGCAACAGTTGATTGGCCGCGGAGCCAGCCGATGCCGACGCGAACGCGAAGCGACCGGGCGGCTCGTAGTAGTCGTAGTTGAGCCAGTCGATGTCGTTATAGAAGCTGTTGCTCTGCCCCTCGCCGGTCTCGGGGGCGCTGTAGCTGAAGGTCCGGCCGACGCTGAGGCGAAAGTCGTTGGGATCGATCGCGCTGGCGTTGGCGACGGGCTGGCTGAAGGTCAGCGTGAGCGTGCCTTCGCCGTCGAATGCGACATTGGTGACGCGAAAGCCGACCTCGACGCCACCGGGCCCGCAGCCGAGCAACGGCGCGGTCGCGGTCACGGCCACGCTCGCGAGTGGCCAGCGCATGCGCAGGATGGAGTTGGGCTCGAAGGGCGAGGTCATGGCTGGGATTGTAACGTCGCGCAGCGTCACTGCGGCAGGCAAGCGGGCGTGGCTGCGAGCGCGTCGGTGTCGGCACGCGCGGGCGCTCGCTCGCGCCACCACGCTCGCAAGTCCTCCCACGAGCGCTCCGACTGGGCGCGGAGCCACAGCTCGCGGCGATCGGCCTGGGTGAGCTCCCAGCTGAGCGAGGCCTCGCCGTCGAAGTGCAGCACGATGTGCTCGAGCTGATCGCCGAGCGAGCGCTCGAGCTCGGCGACGATCGCCGCGTTGCGATGGTTGGCGACGTGCAGCTGGGCCTCGAGCAGGCCCTCGATCGGCGAGCTCAGCTCCTGCAGCACCGCGCGCAAGAGCCCGGGCGGCCGCCACTTGTCGGGATCGTGATCGCGCAGCTCGAGCAGCAGGATCGGGCGCTCGCCCACGCAGGTGGTCTCGCAGGCGATCGTGTGGCGGATGATCCAGGCGACCGCGAGCTTGATGCCGTAGTTGTCGTAGTAACCCGCATCCACGGCGCGCGGGTCCTCGCTGAACGGCAAGGTCACCGCCGGCGTGACGTAGGGGAAGCTCGCGGTCAGCCGCGCGACGGTGCTGATCTTGACCATCTCGCCGGGCACCCGCGCGAAGAACTGCCGCGCGTTCGAGTCGGGCGCACCTTCGCCGCTGCGTGCCCGATCGGCGAGCGCGTACCAGTCGAGGTTCAGGTTGCTCATCAGCATCTGCGAGCCGTCCTCGATCACCATCGGCGCGAACACCATCGACGGTAGTAGGCCGCGGGCTTCGAGCGGGGCGAGGCTGCGCAGCGGTCGAGCGAGCGCCGGCGACTCGCGCTCCCACGCGCGCTCGAGCGCCTCGCCGCGATCACGCAGCGGCGTGAACAACAAAAGGTTGGAGAGCGGCGCGTAGAGGCTGCTGGTCGAGGCCGCACAGAACAGCTCGCCCGCGTGGGGCTGCGGCTGCGCGTCGAGCTGAGCCGCGCCGCGCGAGGCGATCCAGTGGGCCGCGCCGACCATCCCACCGGACGCGCCGGTCACCAGCCGCACGTGCTCGAAGAATTCGGGATCGAGCTGCTGCAGCTGGTTGAAGACCGCGACCGTCCACGCGGCCGAACGAATGCCGCCGCCGCTGGTGGTGATCAGCACGATCGGCCCCGCGCGTCGCTCGAGCTGGGCCGCGAGCGCGGTGTCGTCGGAGACCAGGCTCGCGGCGTGATCGGTCGAGCGCTGCAGGAACGATCGTGGCTGCGCCCACGCGAGCTCGCACGCCTGCGGATCCTCGGCCGCGTCGCAGTTGGACGGCATCGCCGTGCCGCGCGGGAACTGTTGGCACTGCCACACGCAGAACATCAGCGCGCCAGTCAGCACCGGCAGCGTGAGCCGTCGGACGACCATGCGCAGCACGCCGTAGATCGCCGCCACCACGCCCAGCGTCAGGCAGTAGGGCACGGCGGCCGGCATCCACCGGAAGCTCTCGCTGCGGGTCCACGCGCTCATCACCAACCAGCTCAGCAGCATCGCCAGCGAGAAGAACATCAGCAGGCCGAACACGCGGCGGCGCGGGTCGTTGGCGCTGCGCAGGCCCTCGAGGTGAGCGCTGGGCTTGTGAGCGAATTTCAAGATGCCGAGGATCCGATCGACGGCGATGGTCATGCGGTGCGCGACCACAAGCACCCAGTCGGTGAAGCCGTCGAGGCGGGCGTGCAGCCATCGCAGCCACGGCGGGCTGTCGCTGCGATTCAACATCGTGAGCAGCAGCAAGGTGATCGCATACGACGTGAGCAGCCCGGCCAGCCACGGCAGCCCGAAGTACGGCGGCCACTGCTCGTCGAAGGTGCCTCTCATCAAGCAGGTCGCGATCGCGGCGCCGTACAGCAACAGCAGCAACGGTCCGAGCGCGACGTGGATGTAGCGGCGCACCTCGGCGTCGTCGCCATCGCCTGGGATCGCGCCGGGCTTGGCGATCGCCAGCGTGTAGGCGACGACCCCGAGGTGCCAGTAGACGAGCCCCATGCTGGTCCCGACCGCGGCCTGGATCAGCAGCGAGTCGTGCCAGTAGAGGTATGGGATGCCGAGCTTGTGCCCGAGCCCGAATGACGGCAGCAGCAACAACGCGCCGATCGCTGCGAGCCCGCCGTGGAAGTAGAGCGCCTCCAACAAGAAGCGAAGGCCGTCTGCAAATCTGGCAAACGAGCGGCGCGAAGCGTCGTGCACGAGCCGAGCGTACCGCGACGCAGCGCTTCGGTGGTGTGGGTTTCTCACTGTCGGAGCGGCCGAGACGTTCGAACCGCAGCGCTCGCTCGTGCGATTCTTCGGGTCCATGAGAGCATCACATCGCTGGGGTCTGGTCGCTGCCATCCTCGTGTTGTTGGGCGTGGGCTTGTGGCTGTCGCTCGGTCGAGACGTGGACGAGCAGGCGCGCGAGGACTCGACCGCGGCCAAGACGACCACGCCGCTCACCAAATCGACGCCGCGCGACGATCGACGCGACAGCACGGCGACGCTGCTGCGCTCGGACAAGGCCACGCTGACCGGGACCGTCCGCAACGAGCAAGGCCAGCCGATCGCCGGCGCGACCGTCTGCGCGTGGCCGGACCAGCAGAAGCTGCGTGGCGCCAGCGATGGTCGGCCGAGCTGCAGCAAGACCGAGCAGGACGGCCATTACCGAATTGAAGGACTGTGGCCGGTCTCGACCGGAGTCAGCGCGAGCGCACCCGAGCACATCCCCGCGCGCTGGAGCGAGCGCGTCGATGGTCGGCTGCGCTACCAGTTGAGCCTGCGGGCGGGGCAGGAGCGCAGCGTCGATCTCACGCTCGAGCCCGGCGGGGTGGCGGTCCGCGGCGTGGTCAAGGACATCAGCGGCGGCGTGATCGAGGGCGCGCTGGTCAACGCGGCGACCGGATGGTTTGGCAACAGCGCGCTGGCGGTCGCGTGGACCGACGACGAGGGCCGCTTCGAGCTGTGGGCCGAGCCCGGCGACCTGTCGTTGCGGGCGCGCGCCGAGGGCTACGCCGAGGCCAACACCGACTCGGTCGCGCCGACCGAGCGCGCCGAGATCTTCTTGACGCCCGAGTCGGTGATCACTGGCGTGGTCACGCACGCCGACACCAACGCTCCGGTCGCGGGCGCGACCGTGCAAGCGCGGACGTCGGGCTTCTTTGGTAGTGGTGGTAGCGGTGCCGCGCTGACCGACGAGGACGGACGCTTTCGCATCAGCGGGCTCGCGCCTGGCATCTACGAGCTCATGGCGGCGACCGACGAGCTGTTCGGCGAGTCGGCCGAGCAAATTCACCTCGGCCTGGCCGAGCAGGCGGAGAGCAACGTGCGTGTGCACCCGGCCTTCGCGGTGCGCGGGCGCGTCGTGATCGCCGAGACCGGCGAGCCGTGCTCGGCGGGTCGAGTGAACCTCGACGGTGACGACTTCGACGGCTACGCGCGCATCGAGGACGACGGCACGATCCTGATCCAGGCGCTGCTGCCCGGCGAGTACGAGGTCAAGCCGACGTGCGACGGCCACATGCCCGAGGACAAGTACGAGCCGCTGGTGATCACCGACGCGAGCGTCGACGGGGTCGAGTGGACGGTCCACACCGGGCTTGCGATCCGCGGGATCGTGGTCGATCACCGCGGCGATCCGGTCGAGAAGGTCAACGTCCACGCCCAGCCCAAGCCCAAGCCTGGCGATGATCCTCGCGCGCAGCGAACCTCGCAGTGGGGCGCCGAGACCGAGTCGGACGGCAGCTTCGCGCTGAGCGGTCTGCTCGCAGGCGACTATGAGCTCGGCGTGTGGTCGCAGGGCTATCCGCCGCTGCCCGAGCCGGTTGCGGTCGAGCTGGCCGAGGGGACCAACGTCGAGGATCTGCGCGTGGTGCTGCCTGCGACCGGTCGGCTCGAGGGCATCGTGCGCGACGAAGCTGGAGAACCGGTCGCGGGTGTGACGGTCGAGACCGGCCTCGTCGACGCGTGGTCGAACAATCGCGCGCGCACGGGCGACGACGGGCGCTTTCGGTTCGAGCATGTGCAGCTCGGCAGGCATCGCGTGAGCGCGCAGATCGGCTGGTTCGATCAGATGCGCGCGCCCGGGACCACCGACGACGACGTGCAGGGCGAGCTCGTCGACGTGACCGAGCAAGCCACCGCCGAGGTCGAGCTGGTCGTCGAGCGGCGCGCGGGCACCATCCGCGGTCGCGTGGTCGATGGCGACGGCGCCCCGATCGGCGACGCGTTCGTCGACGTCAGCCGCATGTCCGACAGCGCCGCGGCTGCCACCGCGTGGTCGCGCATGTCGATGCGCTGGGGCTGGGATCGCAAGCCGGTGCTCACCGATCAGGACGGCGCGTTCGAGCTGCGCGAGCTGACCGACGGCAAGTACATCATCCGGGCCTACCGCGAGGGCGGCGGCGAGGCGCTGCTCGAGGGCGTGGCGGTCGGCACCACCGACGCCGTGCTGACGCTGGTCGAGACCGGGCGGATCGCCGGCAAGGTCACGCTCGCGGGCGGCGGCACGCCGCAGCGCTTCGCCGTGAGCCTGCGGGATCGCAGCGCCGGGCTCGATCGCAGCGACGACTTCTTCCGCACGGGCGGCGCGTTCTCGCTGCGCGAGCTGCCGCCCGGCAAGTACGAGCTGACGGTCACGGCCAGCGAAGGCTCGGCGCAGGTGACCGTCGAGCTCGGCAGCGGGCAGGTGGTCGACGATCTCGCGATCGAGCTGGTCAGCAAGGTCACCGTCAAGGGTCGCTTGGTCGACGCCGACACGCGCGAGCCGGTCCCCGGCATGCGGGTCAGCGTGCAGGAGCGCGGCGGCATGTTCATGCTCAGCACCGGCGATGAGCCAGGCGATCGCCGCGATGTGAGCGACGCTGACGGTCGCTTCGAGGTCGAGGACGCGTCGACCGGCAAGGTCCTGCTGTCGATCATGCCGCGCGACTTCTCCGACGACGGCAACTACGGCTGGACGCAGCGGTCGATGACCCTGGCCAAGGAGCCGGCGGTGCAGGACATCGGCGAGATCGAGCTGCTCGCGTCGCGTGTGAAGGATCGAGAGAAGTCCGGCGACACCGGATTCAAGACCAAGCCCAACGAGCCCAACATCGAGCCCGAGGACGCGGTGTTCGAGGTCGCCGTGATCCGCCCCGGCGGACCGGCCGAGGGCACCGGGCTCGAGGTCGGCGATCGCATCGTCGAGGTCGACGGCCGCACGGTCTCGGGGCTCGACAGCCACCGCTACTGGCAGCTGATGAGCGCCCCGCCGGGCACGGTGATCGAGCTGACGATCGAGGGCGGCGAGAAGGTGAAGATCGAGCTCGGGCCGCCGCTCGACTGGTGAGCTTCAGCAAGCTTCCGCGTACCCGCGCGCCTGCTTGCGAAACATCGCCGCATACACGCCATCACGCGCGAGCAGCTGCGCGTGGGTGCCGTCCTCGATCACGCCGCTGCGCTCGAGCACGACAATGCGGTCGGCCATCCGCACGTTGGCGAAGCGGTGCGAGATCAAGATCAGCGTGCGCCGCTCGGCCAGCTTTCGGACGCGCTCGAACACCTCGCCCTCGGCGTCGATGTCGAGCGCGGCGGTCGGCTCGTCGAGCACCAGGATGTCGGACTCGCGCCGCATGAACGCCCGGGCCAGGGCGATCCGCTGCCACTGTCCGCCCGAGAGATCGACGCCGCCTTGAAACCACCGACCGAGCTGCGTGCGGACGCCGTGCGGGAGCGCAGCGACCAGCTCGGACGCACCACCGTGCTCGATCGCTGCGTCGACGCGGGCGTGGTCGTCGAGGTGCGCGGCGCTGCCGAAGCCGACGTTCTCGCGCGCCGACAGCTGATACTGGTTGTAGTCCTGAAACACGACCGAGAGCCGCGCTCGCAGCTGCTCGCGCGGATAGCTTCGCAGGTCGCGACCGTCGAGGAGGATCCGGCCCTCGGTCGGCTCGTACAGACCGCTGAGCAGCTTGATGAAGGTGGTCTTGCCCGCGCCGTTGTGACCGACCAGCGCGAGCAGCTGCGAGCGCGGCTCTCGGTCGTGTTTCAGGACTACAACCAGTATCAGCTGTCGGCGCGCGAGAACGTCGGCTTCGGCAGCGCCGCGCACCTCGACGACCACG
>DATLLB010001028.1:0-4803 GCA_035538075.1 Enhygromyxa sp. | reverse complement strand
CGGGCACCTCGGGGCAGGTCTGCAAGCCGGCCCGCGCAGCCTCGGCGAAGCGCTGGAGCGCGATGGCGATCGCGGCGTCCGGATCGTCGACCGGCCGCAGCTCACGATAGAAGCGCGCGAGCTTGGCGTAGCGCGAGACGCCGCCTGTGCGGCGGTGCTCGTCGATGAAGGCCTCGACCAGCGCCGGATCCTCATGCGCGAGCGCGGCTCGGAACGCGGCGATCTTGACCGGGTTGGAGTCGAGGATCACGCCGTCGCAATCCAAGATCGCGCAGGAGCACGTCAGCAGATCCGCGACGTGAGCAGGGTCGGCAGGCATCAGACGGCGTCCGAGAGGCTCGCGAAGTTGAAGTCCTTCACGACCATCGGGGGTACGACCATGACCCGGCCACCGCGGGTCACGATCCGCTGCGGGCGTCCGAGCGCGAGCACGTTTTGCAGCATCGTCACGGGGCTCTCGTTGTATCGGAAGTTCTTGATGGCGGTTGTGATCTTGCCCTGCTCGACCAAGAAGGTGCCGTCGCGGGTCAGGCCGGTGGCGAGGATCGTGCGGGGATCGAGGGTGCGGTTATACCAAAATCGCGTGACCAACACGCCGCGATCGATCGCGCGGACCAGCTCGAGCAGGTCGACATCGGCGCCGTCGAGCAGCACCGAGCTCGGCTCGGGCAGCGCCGCACCGCCGCTCGTGCTCGCGCCTTTCGCAGCCCCTTGGGAGAACCAGTAGCGCGAGCTCGGCAGCGAGGTCAGCACGCCGTCGCGGATCCAGTCGACGACCTTGTGCGCCTCACCTTCGGCAGTGAACGGCGCGGCCGGGTGCTGCGGGTCGGCCGGGTTGGAGCGCAGCGTGATGCTGGTGTGGAACAGCTCTTCGCCGATCCGCGCGCCGCCGTCGGGATGCGAGAACCAGCTGCGACCTTCGTCGGCCGCGCGGGCGTCGAGCGCCTCGATCAGAAATTCCAGCAGATCGCCGACCGCCTGCGACTCGAGGATCACCAGCTGCTTGCCAGGCGCGAGCGTCTGCGGAGCGCGGGAGATGTCGGCCTTCTCGGCGGCCAGCTGCGTGAGCGCCTCGGCGTCGAGATCTGCGGCACGGTGGTTCTCGGCGCCAGCCCAGCCGCTGCCGCTCTGATCGCGGGTGCGGCAGGTCGTGGTCATCGTCGCGGCGGTGCTCGGCCAGTAGCCGAACGCGCCCGCGCTGGTCGCAACCGCGAAGCTCTGCTCGTGATGCTCGAAGAAGCCGGCCAGCTCGACATCGTCAGCGTCAGCCGTCGCGATCGCTTTGCCGACCGCCGCCGCGCGCGACTTGGCGTCGAGCTTGGCGGTGCTCTTGTCGTGTCCCGCCACCTGCAAATACAGGCTCTTGCCGACCGGGGCCATGTGCTCGGGATCGACGGGGCTCAACGCGGCGAGCTCCTCGGCCTCGGCCATCAAGGCCTCGAGCGCGGGCTTGTCGGTGCGGTTGCCGACCGCGGTGGCCGAGCGCCCCTGGATCGAGGCGGTCACGCTGATCTCGAAGGTCTCGACGTCGCCCTCGGTGGTCGCCTGGTTGCGCGCGAATCGAAGGTTGCCCGCGCTGCGATGACGCACGCTGACCACCACCTCGGGGACCATCGCGGCGTTGAGCACGGTGTTGACGATCGTCTTGGCGTCGCGCTCGCTGATGGTCGCCATCACTCGTCCTCCCCTTGCCGGGAAATCGGCTGACCTGCCGTGCTGACCACGTTCACGCGAAAGCGTGCGGGCGGGCAGCCGTGGCTGACCGCGTTGCTCTGACCGGGCTCGCCCTTGCCGTCGCTGAAGCTGCCGCCCAGGCGATAGCTGCCGGCGCCGCCGAGCATGTCGCACGACTTCCAGAAATCGACGGTGTTGGCCTGGTAGGCGACGTCGCGCAGCGGTCGAGCGAGGCGGCCGTTCTTGATCTCCCAGAAGAACTGGCCGGAGAACTGGAAGTTGTAGCGCTGATGATCGATCGACCAGCTGCCGCGGCCGCTGATCAGGATGCCGTCGTCGGTCGCGTTGATCAGATCTTCGGTGGTGTAGCCCTCGGGCCCCGGCTGCAGCGAGACGTTGGGCATGCGCTGGAAGGCCACGCTCGCGTACGAGTCGGCGTAGCTGCACGCGTGGCCGTCCTTGTCGCCGGTCTTGTCGCGGATCCAGTGGGCTTGATCGCGGGTCGTCTGCCAGTCGACCAGCTTGCCCTTCTCGACCAGCGTCCAGCGCTCGGTGCCGACGCCGTCGTCGTCCCAGGCACAGGTTGCGAGCCCGCCCGGCTGCGTGCGATCGGCGATGAAGCTGATCTTGTCATTACCGAGCTGCAGCGCGCCGGTCTGCTTGGGATCGATGAAGCTGGTGCCCGCGAAGTTGGCCTCGAGCCCGAGCGCCCGATCGAGCTCGGTGGGGTGACCGATGCTCTCGTGGATCGTCAGCCACAGGTTGGTCGGATCGAGGATCACGGTGCGCTCACCCGGCTCGACCGGCGCGGCGTGGAGCTTGCGGACCACGTCCTCGCCGATCTGCGCGGCGTCGTCGACCAGCTTGGCGTCCTCGAGGTGCTCCCAGCCAGCCAGCATCGGCGCGATCTCATGGTCGCGGCTGGCGAACTGACCACGCCGACGATCGACGGCGGTCGCGGTCAGGCTCGGCTGGATGCGAAACATCAGCTGGTGAATGCGAGCGCCCTCGCTGCTGAGGAACAGCTTCTCCTCGCGCTGCGTGTTGACGGCGGCCGAGGTGTGCGCGACGCCTGCGATTGCGAGCGCAGCCTGGCTGGCGGCGATCAAGAGATCGGCCTTGTCCTTGGGCGTGACGCCGAAGGGATCGATGCGGTGCGGCGCGACCCAGCTACCGACCACCGCGGCAACCGGTGCCAGCTCGACTTTCTCGCGCACCAGCTTGGCGTTGATCTTCGCCGATGCGACGGCGCGCTTGGCTGCGTCATCGACCGCACGCGCCTCGAGCCGTGGTGTCGCCGCGAAGCCCCAGGCTCCATCGGCGATCACTCGGATGCCGAGGCCGTACTCGCTCGAGCGCCGCACACCCTGGATGTGATCGTCGCGGACCGAGACCCGCTCGCGCTGCCACGCGACCAGTCGCACGTCGGCATAGCTGGCGCCGGCTTGGCTCGCAGTCGCCAGCGCCCGCGCGGCCAGGGCTTCGTCGGCCAGCAGCGGGCTTTGGGCCAGGAGCCCAAGATCACCGCTGGCCGGTGGCTTGACCGGAGCAGGCTCGCGGGCGCCTGGCGGATCGGCCCAGGCCACCAGCGGCCAGCAAGCGCCGACGCCGGCCGCGATGCCGGTCGTGCGTAGAAAACCTCGTCGCGAGGTCGACATCGGCCGCATGATACCGGCTCGCGCCGCGCCGTGGACGCGGAGTGGCCGCAAGCGTCTTCGTGCGCTGACCCTCACCAAAGCCCGATGGAGCCCGGTCAGATCCTGAAACAGGTCGGGTGATGCTCCGTATCCGAGCCACGCGCCCGAGAGGAACCCATGACCCGCCACTCCACTTTGCTGCTCGCGACCTTGCTGCTGGGAATCACCGCCTGTGACAAGGCCGAGCCTGCGGCCGACCAGAAGCAGGCCAAGGCTGACGCCAACGCCAAGCCCGACACCGCCAAGGCCGACGAAGCCAAGCCCGACGAGGCCAAGCCCGACGAGGCCAAGCCCGCCGAGCTCGAGAAGCGCACCGTCGCCAGCGGCCTCGACCTCGACATGCGCTTCGCCGCGTTCGAGATCATCAACTGCGACTCCGGGGACAAGTACTGCCAGGTCTGCAAGTACGGCCCGACGCCCAAGATCATGGCCGTCGGCACCATCGACGACGCCGGCTTCAAGCAGGACCTCAAGGACCTCGACGCGCTGGTCAAGAAGTACGGCGACGACAAGGTCAAGGCCTTCGCCGTGATCGCCGACGCCCGCGACGGCGCGCTGGTGACCCCGATCGGCAACAAGGACACGTTGCAGGCCCAGGCCAAGGCGCTCAAGGAGGAGCTCGGGTTGAGCTTCCCGGTCGTGCTCCCGGCCCCCGAGGGCGAAGCGCCCAACGGCGTGTTCGAGGACCACTACCAGATCAAGCAGAGCCGCACGATCATGTTCGCGGACGGCAAGAATCAGGTGAAGTACAGCGAGGTCGCGCCGGCCGACAAGAACGGCCTCGACGCCGCGATCAAGGCCGTAGTCGGCTAGCGCCTGGCCCGCGTGGTCGGCCGCTGCTAGACCGATCGAATGCCAAGGCGAACAGCTCTCGCGTCCTGTCCCCATTGCCACGGTGTTGGTGGTCGGCTTGGGGAGTGGACACGGGAGCTGTTGCTCGGCGCTGCGGCGCTGGGCCTGGTGGTTGGGATTGGCTGGGCGAGCGAAAGTAGCGTGTGCGAGCAGCTGGATGAGTCGCTCTCCGACTCCCGCGAGGCTGCGCTGCATGACTACTTCGAGCGCCGCTGCGACGCGGGCCAGTGCGAGTCGATCGAGCTGGTGTCGACGACCGGCTGCCGCGCCAAGGTGCGTGTGGTCGAGCGTCGCTTCGACGCGTATGGCGAGGAGCTCGGGCTGTTTCGCAGCGACGAAGGGCTGGAGTTCAGCCCGCTGCTCGAGCGCTGGCGCAAGCGCAAGGTCCTCGACGAGAAGCAGCTGCTCGGCCTGCCTGTGCATTGATGACCATTGATTGGTTGCGACGCCGCGCGGCTCGGCGCTACCGTGGCCGGGCATGCGGAAGTCCTCGCTCTATGGCTCGAGCCTGGTGTCTCTGATCCTCTGCGCGTGCGGTGGTGATGGCCGCGCGAGCGAGGAGGAGACCGGGATTTCCTCC
>DATLLB010001027.1:0-6889 GCA_035538075.1 Enhygromyxa sp. | reverse complement strand
TGCATATACCGCTGCGTCGTTCGGAGATCCGAGTGACCGGCGAGCTCCTGAATGGCCTTCGCCGGCGCTCCCCGCATCGCCAGGTGCGAGCAGAAGGTGTGACGCAGCGTGTGCGGGCCTCGGTCACGCAGGCCGGCGAGCTCGAGCGTGGTCGCCAACCAGCGGCGCGCGACCACGGCGGTCAGCGGCTTGTCCTCGTCGCGATACAGCACATTGGGTCCGCGGCGGTGTTGATGCGCTCTCAGGGCCGCCGCGAGCCGCGTGGTCATCGGCACGTGGCGAATCTTGTCGTGCTTGGGCAGGCCGATGTGGCCGTCGTACTCGGCACGATTGACGGTGAGCAGCCGTCGACGCAAATCGATCGCGGTCCATTGGAGGGCTCGAATCTCACCCGGCCGCAGCCCAGCCTCGCCGCCGAGCAAGACCATCACGTGGATCCGCGGGTCGAGCTGCTCCGCGGCCTCGAGGATCTGCGCATACTCGTCGAAATCGTAGAAGTCCATCGTCGGCGGGCTGACCTTGAGCTGCTTGATGCGAACCGGCATCTCGGCCAGCAGCTCCCACTCGACCGCGGCCTTGAGCATCGTGCTCAGCGTGGTCAGCACGTTGTTGACGGTCTTGGGTGAGCGCTCGGCGAGCCTGGCCTTGAGCCGCTGGATGTCCTCCATGCGAATCTCATCGAGTCGCCGCTCACCCAACATCGGCAGCAGGTGCGTTCGAATGTGGGACTGCTTGGCCTTGATCGTGCTGTGCTTCTCGCGGTTGGCTCGCGCGTGATCTTCGATGTAGCGACTCGCAAACTCGGCGAGCGTCGGCAGCAGGCGGGCCGAGCTCGGCTCGGTCCGCCTGCTCGAGGATTCGTGCTTCAGGATGTGGCGCTCGCGAGCCTCCCCCCAGGTACGCGAGCCCGAGCGCGAGCTCACCGGGGATTTGCGTCGCTCCCGGTGCGTGCTCCCGTCGTCGAGCCTCACGCGGATATCGACCTCCCATCCGCCTCGACGATAGGGCCTCACCTTCACGGTCATTCGTTGCTCCGAGCTGCGACATGCCGCTCGTGCGTGGCCCAGCTGGGTCGCAATTCGATGGCACTCAGCGGCGTTGCTGCTGAGTTTCGAGCCAGCGCAGAATCGAGTCACGATGAAAACGCACACGGCGTCCAATCTTGGTCACGCCGGGGAGCTGGCCGCGATCGACCATACAATAGACCGCCTTGCGAGTGACTCGGAGCAGGCTGGCAACCTCTTCGGCGCAGAGCAGATAAGGGAGCGTCGAAGGGTCGGTGGTGGGCCGACTTGGCATTGTCGCGGCGGCATTCTCCGCTGTTTGCCTGTGCAGTACAAGCCGGTCCCCGGGCGGGGATCGAGCCTGTCTCCGAGGTTGGGGAGCGTATCTCCAACTCGTCTCCACGACCCCCGCGGGTCTGCGAGACCTGCGAGCATTCGCAAGGACTCGCTGGGTGGGCGCGCGTTTGATCGTTCGATCACCAGGCGTGACAGAACTGGAAATGCCGGGGTATTTGCAGCGATCTGCGATAATGGGTTCGAATCAAATGATCCCGCGGTTCGCTTGTTTGTTCGGACATACCAAATTGCTAGACCGCAATCAGAGCTGGTGCCAGTTGGAATTGCAGCCCGCCGCCACCCGAAGGGTCACGGCGGCACCGACGGTAATTCGGGATCAAAGCGTGACCGGCCGCGACCAGCTCAGCGACCCGCCTGCCAAGCTCGCAGCGCCTCGATCGCCTCGTCGTACTCCTCGCGCTCCTCCTCGGACTCCTCCTGCAGCGCCTCCCAGCGGGCCTGGCCGAGTCGCCGATACGGCGCCTCGATCCGCGCCTCGGCCTCCTGCTTGTCAATTTCACCGCGCTGCCAGGCCCGGTAGGCCAGCAGCAGCGGCTCGAGCTCGGGGTTGCGATCGGGCCCGCTCCAGTCCATCTGCGCGGACTTGGCCGCGCCCGGCGAGCCGGCGTCGTTGAAGGTCTCGGGGATGTTGCGCGGGATCGCGGTGTACGGGGCCATGTCCGGGATCGCGGTGAAGAAGTCCCACAGCGGCGCCGCCGAGGCGTCCTCGCGGCCGATCGGCGGGATCCCGAGGATCCGATCGATGGTTGCGAACACCGAGGCGAACGAGCTGTTGACATGCGAAATGTGCTCACGCCGCGCCCACGGCGAGATCACGACCACGAAGCTGCGGTGCACGTCGACGTGATCGGTGCAGCCCTGCGGATCGTCTTGAACCACGAAGATCGCCGTCGATGCCCAAAACGGCGAGTGCGAGACCGCGTCGACCAGGAGCCCGACCGCATAATCGTTGTCGGCGACCATCGACTCGGGCGTGGGCTTGCCAGGGGTGGTGCCGACGGTGTGATCGTTGGGCAGCAGAATGTACGAGAACGCGGCCAATTGCCCATTTTGGATCTGGTTGGCGACGTACGCGGCCTTGTCTTCGTCCTTGACGTCGTAGTTGATGACCGGACCACCCGGGAACCCGCCGTCGATGTGCTCGAATACGGTGCCGTTGCCCTGCTCGCTGGCCGACAGGGTCCCGACAATCTCCCCGTAGACGCGAAAGTCGACGTTGTTGTCGATCAGGTGCACGAAATAATCGCCCGGACCCGAGGCTTCGTAGAGCTGATAGCCGGTGAAGTCCTCGCCGGGTGAGTAGCTCTCGATCCAGGTGCGCTCGACGTACTCGGTCACGTGCCCGCCGGCCAGCCACATGTGCCCGGTGTCGGAGACCTCGCCCTCCGAGTAGAAGTTGTCGGACAGCCCAAACTCGAGCGCGAGCGCGTGCAGGTTTGGAGTGTAGAACTCGCCCCACTCGAGCAGCGCAGGATCGGCCTCGACCTCGGCGCCGTCGAGATCACCGAATACGCAGTCGAAGGTCTTGTTCTCCTTGACGATCAGGATCACGTGCTCGATCGGCGAGCTCTGCCCGGGCTGGCTGGGGATCGGGAAGTTGGGCAGATCGCAGGTGAATGGATAGACCGCGCCCGGTCGCTCGTAGTTGGCCTCGACCTGCGCGGTCGTGCTCGCGAGGTCGAGCTCGGCCAGATCGATGGTCGACATGGTGCCGCCCATGCGCTCGGTGATCGACTGGCCCATGCTCGGGCCCATGAAGCTGCCCTTGCCCTCGCTGACGAGCAGGCGCGCGGCGTCGGGCGTCAGCGTGACGTCGGTCGGGTACCAGCCGGTCGGGATGGCGCCGAGCACCGAGAGATCTTGGGCATCGATCACGCTGACGGCGTTGTCGGAGCCGCGCGAGGCGTACAGTCGGTTGTCGAGCGGCTCGTGCCACAGCGCGTTGACGTTGCTGTCGTGCAGGACCTCGCCCTGTTCGTCGAGCAGCTCGCCGAGCAGCGTCGAGGCGACCACCTGCCGAGTCGCGGTGTCGATCGCCACGACCTCGTCGGTGCCTGCGATCGCGGCCCACACCCGCGTGCCGTCGGGTGCGACGGCGAGCCCGGCCGAGCTGATCGGCACGGCGATCTCGGCCACGGTGGTGCCGCTCTGCAGATCGATCACGGCGATGCCGACGTCGTCGAGCGTGCTGACGTAGAGCTCGTTGCGAGTCGGCACCCACACGACGTCCCAGGCCCACAGTGGGACCGGGATTTCTCGAACCTCGGTCATGTTCGCGGTGTCGAGCTCGATCACCTCGCTGGCCTTGTTGTTGCCCGCGCCGGTCCCTCGCCACTGCCCGACCCACAAGCGGCTGCCGTCCTGCGACAGCGCGAGCCCGGCCGGGTAGTTGGCAATCGGCACCTCACCCGCGAGCGTCAACAGGCCGTCGATGTCGGCGTCGTAGAACTCGATCACATTGCTGCCGCCACCCGATGCGTACACGCGACTGCCGTCGGGCGCGACCTCGAGCCCGTAGAACGCATTCTCGCGATCGATGTCCTGGAGGATGGTCCCGAACTCGAGATCGACGGTGATCAGCTTGCGCTCGTAACGAGACGCGCTCGAGATGTACGCGACGTCGGCGATCGGGTGCGCGGCGATGTCGGTGGGGAAGCCGGGAATCACCAGGTTGTCGCCGGCGGGCGTGATGCGGCGGCCGCCCGCGACCAGCAAGGTGCCGTCAGGGTTGATGCCCATGCGCAGCAGCGCCTCGGCCGGCGGCTCGGCGACACAGTCTTGATCGCCGTCACCGGTCTCACCCGAGTCGGACTCGTCGGTCTCGGGCACGGTCGAGGTCGCGTCGGTGCTCTCGGTCGAGGTCGCGGCCGTCGAGCTCTCGGCGACCGGGGTCGAGTCGTCGTTGCAGGCGAGCGCGAGCACCAGCGGAAGGGTCGAGAGCGTCGAGCGGCGCATGGCCTCGACGGTACGCGCAACGCAGGTGGATGAGCCAGCGTGAACCGGTCGCGCTCGGATCTGACACCGAGTCGTCACGCCGTCGGCTCAGGGCGAGCCCGATGCGGCGCCGCCGAGCTCCTCGAAGAAGGCGTCGAGCGACCAGTCCCGGCCCAGAAACGCGCGTATCGACGCGTGCGCAGACCGTGAGCTGCCGGTAGCGAGGACCTCCGCACGAAAGCGGGCGCCGAGCTGCGGATCGGCGAACCCGAGCTCCGACTCGCGAAACAGCGACGCGATGTCGGCCGCGATCGCGTCGGACCAAGCGTAGCTGTAGTAACCACCGTCGTAGCCCTCGAACAGATGTCCGAACGAGGCAAGCAGGGCGCTGTGCTCGGGCACGTCGTAGTAGTGCTCGCCGAACACCGCATTGGTGTCGGCGTACACCCGCGCGGCGCTGTCCGGCACCTCGTCCGCGCTCTCATAGGTGTGGATCTCGAAGTCGATCAGACCAAAGCCAATCTGGCGGGAGTAGTCGTGGCCGACGCCGACGTAGGCGGTGCTCGTCAGCCGCTCGATCAACGCGTCCGGCATCGCCTCGCCGGTCTGATGGTGGACGGCCATCCGAGCCAGCAGCGCCGGATCCTGCAGCCAGCGCTCGAGCGTCTGCGACGGGACCTCCACGTAGTCCAACGGCACGTTCAGGCCCGCGTGCTCGTGGTACGCCGCCTCGGTCAGCACGCAGTGGAGCGCGTGCCCGAGCTCGTGCAAGAAGGTGCCGACGTCGTCGAACGACCACAGCGCTGGCTGCTCGCCGACGGCCACCGGAAAGTTGCCGACGATCGCACAGATTGGCGCCTGGTAGCGTCGCGCGGTCAGCCGCCGGCCGCCGACCACGTCGAAGGTGGCGAAGTGCGTGTATTTGCCCGAGCGCGGGTGCAGGTCCAGGTAGATTGCACCGAGCAGGCGCCCAGAGTCTGCGTCGGCGATCAGCGCGACTTCGAGGTCCTCGGCCCAGCGCTGCGGTGGCTCCTCGAGCGTGATCTCCAGCGCAAACGTCTCTTCACAAATATCGAAGATGCGGCGCAGGAGCGCACGCTCGGCGAAGTACTGCCGCACCACCTCGGTGTCGATCGCATAATCGCGCTCGAGCAGCATGTCGAGGTAATAGGCGATGTCCTCGAGACCCAGGCTCGAGTCTGCTTGCGCGAGCTCTTTCAGCTGGGCCTGCTCGGTCGCGAAGCTTGGCTCGAGCGCCTCATCCAGATCGAGGATGAAGCGCTCGGCGACCTCGGCGGTCTCGGCCATGCGCGGCTCGATCTGGTAATCCGCCCAGGTCTCGTAGCCGAGCAGCTCGGCCAGCTGGGTGCGCAGCTGTAGCACCTCGAGGATCGCGGCGGCGTTCTCGTCCATTGCCCGGCTCAGGTTGGCGCTGAGCGTTCGCTGTCGAGTCACGCGCGACGCCGCGTGCTCCATCACCAGCTCGTACTGCGATCGCAGCGAGGTCCTGACCAGGTAGCGTCCCGTGCTTGCGTCGCGCTCGAGCGTCTGCAGCTGCTCGTCGCTCAAGCCCTCCAGCGCCTCGCGCTCGAACGCGACGATGCCCTCGGCCGCGTTGATCTCGAGCCCGATCTGCACCGCCAGCTCGGCGAGGCGCGAGAAGCCGGCCGCAATCGGTGCTCGGTGCTCGGGGCTCAGCTGCAGGCCCGAGCGTCGGTACTCGGCCAGCACATCCTGCAAGAGCAGCAGATCCTCGCCGTGCAGGCGCGCGGCCTCTTCGGTTGCGGCGAAGCGCTCGATCAGCGCATGCAGCTGCTGGCTCAGCATGATGTGCTCCACGTACCACTGCTCGAGCGCGATCGTGGCCGCACTCGCGGCTTCGCGGAGCTGGGGATCCGGGCTCACGTTCTGCAGCAGGTCCATGCGATTCCAGTGCTTGGCATATTCGTGGAGCAGCGCGTCGCGAGCCACGAGCGTGGACTGGAAGGTCAGTTGCTCGGGCGACTGCGCGAGAATGACGTCGAGCGCGTGCTCGGCCGTTGCGATCGCTCGCGCCTGCGTGGCACGAACCTCCTCGGCGCTGCGCTCGAACTGCGGCCACTCCAGCGCGCGCTCGATCGGCTTCGCCGTGCGAACGCAGGTGAATACGATCCACGCCGACGCGAGCGCCCAGAGCAGAAGCACCGCATTTCGGCGGCGATTGAGTGTCATCGACAGCGCCTCCTCGAACGTCGAGGAGCACTGCAAGGCACGAACCAGCAGCCGCGCTGCTGGTCGTCATTTCACGCTCAGGGCTGGGCGATCACGGCCCACGAGAGCTCGAGTTCGTGGCTCTCGCAAGAGTGGAGCCGCTCGGCCTGGTAGACCTTGAAGACGTGCTGAAGGCCGGCCTGGTTGGAGAGGGTCAGCGGCGCATAATCGCCGGGGAACAGCTCCTGGCCGTCGAACGGGTAGTACCAGAACTCCGGTGGAGCCTCGGCCTGATAGCAGCAATCGTTGCCCTGACCGACCGCGTCGCAATTGCAGCTGGCCGCTTTCAACGGCTCTGGGATCGCGTCGCCGAGCACGGCGGCGCCGTGCGGCGTAGGCTCCGA
>DATLLB010001026.1:0-12531 GCA_035538075.1 Enhygromyxa sp. | reverse complement strand
AGCCAGTTCGCGTACCTCGGCTCCCCCAGCCGCGCATCCAACCGTCGCGCGTACGCCTGCGCGTGCTCGAGCGCCTTGCCGATCCTCGCCGGCTCCTCCCCCAGCCGCTCGAACGCCTGCGCCACCCGGAGCGCCGCTTGAAAGGCCTCGTCGATGTCCTCGTGGATCAGCATCCGCTCCTCGAGCTCCTGCGCCCACCACTCGAGCTCATGCCGATCGTCGGCCGCGAGCGCGTACTCGAGCCGGATCACCATCGGCATCAGGAACACCTCGGGTGACTCGTACGGATCGGCCCGCATGACGTGCTCGTGAGCGTCCTGCGTGCGCCCGGCGTAGAACAGCACTCGACCGTAGCGCATGTGGCAGTGCTTGATGCTCGAGCAGCGGCCGATCTGGTTGTAGCGCTTGAGCTGCGCGAAATACTTCGGATCCTCGCCGGGATAGCGCTCCTCGCCCTCGAGCACGGGCCGCAGAGTCTCGTAGGCCAGCTCGGGATCGATCTCCGGGCCCATGAACCACACGACCGAATCGAGCACGCAGTTGGGGCAGCCGAGCAACTCGCGGGTGCCGTTGCTGTAATTGACGTGCGGAAGCAATGCACGAATCTGCTCGTGCATCCGCTCCTGATCGCCGGAGGTGTAGTAGCGACGCGCTCGCTTCATCCACGCGTCGTAGGGCTTGTAGTTGAACGCCAGCAGGACCTTCTCGAGCTCGTCGATCAGCGCGTCGATGGCCTCGAAGCTGACCTCCGGCAGATCGAGCGCCGACGCGATCGCGTTGCTCAACCCATTGGCGAGGTCGCCACAGTCGCTCGGTCGCTCGCGCGGCACCCCGCCTGCGAGATACTCGTCGATCAGCTGCAGCAGCTCCGCGCCCGCGACCACGGCGAGCTGCTGGCGGCCGGCCGAGCGCGCACGTCGGACCTCCTGAGCCTTGGCGAGCGCGCGCACGTACGGACTGCTCGCGGTCGCGGCCAGATGCTGCGCTTCGGCGAGCGCCTCGAGATCGTTCTCGAGGTCTTCGATGCGGTGATACTCGTCGAGCTCGGCTTCACTGTCTTGCATCGCTTCCAACCTCTCGATCAATTTCGCAGCGCACCGTCGTCGGCGGCGCTGTCGCCCTCGCGCAGGACCGCCAGGAAGTCGGCCGCAAACTCGCGCGCCTCGACCAGCGAAGGCACCTCGCGGGCGTGCGCGACCGCCTGAAAGTAGAGCATGCGCAGCACTCGAGCCCCGCGCTCCGGCGAGCCCAGCTCGGGCAGCGCGGAGATCAGCGGGTTGTCGACGTTGACCAGCATCGGCGTGAACACGGCCTGACGCACGGCCAGCAGCTCGGCGACCAGCGCCCGCTGCAGCGGCGTGCCGCTGCCACCGAGCTTGCGGGCGCGCTCGCGTAGGCGGGTCTCATCGGCCAGCACAAGCACGGGCACCTCGCTGGGCGCGAAGCGGCACAGGTCGACGCGCACGTCGTAGGGGCTCAGCAGCGCGCCGGCAGCCGCGAGCAAGCTCGAGAAGCGCAGCTGATGCTCGTCGGCCGGCTCCGCGAATTCGCCGAGCCGCTCGAAGCTCATCAGCTCGAGCTGCAAGCCGTGCCGCAGGCGCTTCCAGGCGGCGAGCAGCTCGGGCTCGTGCACGTGACTGGCGTTGACCAACAGCTCGCCGCGGGCGCTGAGCAGCGGCGCGATCCGAGCGAAGTCGTCGCGGCGGGTCGCATAGTGAATGCGATTGTCGACCGCCAGGCTGTCGAGCGTGCGCAGCCCCATGTTGGTCGCAAACGGCAGCTGACCGGCGAGCGCCTCGAGCAGCGCGGCGTCGTCGAGGCACGCGGCCGCGAGCGCGCGATGGTGGCGATGGAGCAGCGCCCCGAACGACTCGCCCTCGCTGAGCTCGAGCAGCCACGCGACCATCTCGGTCTTGATCGCGCTGCACAGCTCGCTCCACGTCGCGTCGCGCACGAACGCCTCGCGGCTGGCGGTCGGCGACAGACCGACCGCGTCGATCGCCGCGCCACAGAAGGTCGCCCACTGCGGCAGCAGGCTGCGCTCGCTGCCGTCGATCAGCATGCCGTGCAGGTACGCCGCGCACGAGGCCGCGCGCGTCGACTCGCTGCCACGCAGCCACAGCACCCCGCGACAGGCCCCGTGCTGGAAGCGACGCAGCGCGAGCGGTTCGTGGCCGTCGACCTCGGCGAGCTCGGCCGCGAGCTCGTCGATCGGCCGCAACCACGGCGGCGTGGCGGTGATCGACTGGACCCGATCGCTCGCGCGCAGCTCGATCGTCGCGTCGACGTACATCACGTGGTGCTCGAGGATCTCCCGCAGCACGGTCGGGTCGGCGTAGTGGCGATCGTCGGCGCGCAGGTACACGGTCACGGCCGTGCCGCGCGTCGCTCGACTGCCCGCTTCGACCCGATACTCGCCGTTGACCGACGCATCCCAGCGCAGCGGCTCGCCTTGCTCGGTCTTGGTCTCGACCACCAATCGATCGGCGACCAGGAAGCCCGAGAGCAGCCCGATCCCGAACTGCCCGATCACGCCCTCGCGATTGCTGCCGCGCTTGCTCGACGAGCCGATGCGGCTGAGCTGATCTCGCAGACCGTCGCGATCGAGCCCGACCCCCTCGTCTTCGAAGCTGATCGCGGCACGCTCGACGTCGACCTCCACACGCACGACCGGCCGCGCACGCACACCCGAGCGCATCACCTGTGCATCGAGGGCGTTCTGCACGAGCTCGCGCACGAACACGTCCGGGGTCGAGTACAGGTGGCCGCCGAACACACGCAGAAGGCCGGCGAGATCGACATCAAAAGCTCGGACGCTCACTTGCGCGAACCGTAGCAGAGGATACGTCGCGGGCGCTCAGACCCGCTTTTCTCGGCTCAGGCCGCGTGCCTGCGGTCGCGCAGCTGCGTGCGGAGCTGGTCGGCCTGCTGCTGCGCCCAGCGTGCGAGCTCGTCGGCTCCGAGCGCTCGCGCAGACACGGCCGCACGCGTGAACGCACCCGCGGCCAGGTCCACCATCTCACCGACCACCTCAGCACGCTCGCGGTCGACAGTCAGTGCCACGACCCAGGAGCGATTGGCCCGCGCCCGCTCGCTTCGCTCGAGCAGCTCGCCACGTGCAGCGACGCCGAGCATCACACCAAGGATCACCTCGTGCACATGGCCGAGCTCGTCGAGGTCCGCACCAGCGGCCACCACTGCCGCCATCGTGGCCGGGAATGCGAGGCTGTGCTTGCCGCAGCAAATGGCCACGTAGTTGGGGAGCTTGGCCTCGCTGCGGCGTTCAAACACGGCGCGCTCGGCCGCGGTCGCGCTTCGAGTCTCGCGCTCGGCGGCCATGAAGCTGGCGTTGCGATCGGCTCCCAACAACCGCAGCTCGGCCAGCGCGCGATGCCGCTGTCGCTCGATCGCCAGCAGCAGCGCGTCGAGCTGGCCGTCGACCTCGACGCTGCCATTGTCCACGCGCTCGTGGATCATCGCGGTGATCATCGCGAATAGGTGCGCTCGCTGGGCGCTCGCACGCAGCTCCGGCTTGATTCGAGCTGCGAGCGCACCCAGCAGCAGCGTCGGCAAACCCAGGATCACCGGCTCGGCGACCGCGTCGGTCCAGCACACACCTGCACGCGTCGTGAGTCCGAGCAGCAGCGGTAGCTCACGAGCGGCGCTGCGGAGCTCATCGGGCAGTTCGTCGATGAACTCCTCATAGCTCTGATCGATCGCGACGCGGGCGGGGTCGAGACTCTGCACGCATCACAATCAAGCAAAGCGCGGGCCAGCGTGCAGCCGCTGCGAACGCAGATTCGTGTCGCATTTGCGAGACTGTCGAAGGCGCACGGTGACAGTCGCCGACGGTCGCCGACACTCATCAGTCCAAGGGATCGATCAGGCCACGCTCGACTATCCAGCGCGTCAACGCAGCGCGCGAGCCGATGCCCAGTCGACCATAGATATGATCGAGATGGCTGGTCACGGTGCGCGGGCTGATGCCGAGCGTCTCGGCGATCGCGGCGTTGGTGAGGCCATTGGCGACCAGACGGCTGACCTCGAGCTGGCGAGCGCTGAGCGGCAGATCGCCGGGCTTGGCTCGCTGAGGGCTCATCGCGGTCGCCTCGTCGCCGCTCAGCGTCTTCTCGACCCGCGCATCGATGACGGCTGCGCTCGCGCCGGGCTCGGGCTCGTGGACGATCGGGGCGTCGAGCTCGTCGGGGTTGCGAAAGCTCAAGCGCAGCACGGCGTCGGGGCCGAGCGACATGACATCGCCGTCATGCAGGACGACTCGCTCCAGCTTCTGGCCGTTGACGACCAAGCCGTTGGTCGAGCGCATGTCGGCGACGTCGATGCTGCCGTCCGGGCGCCGCGTGAGCTTGACGTGCCGACGCGAGACGCCGGGATCATCGATGTGGATCTCCGCGCCCGGCAGTCGGCCGATCACGTAGGCACGCGTACGCTCGAGCGGGAACACCTTGCCCCGCTTGCGCCCCTCGAGCACCTCGATGCAGGGCACGCGACCACCGGCCTCGCTGGCCGGCGTCTCGCTGTCGGGGGTCTCGCTCAAGCCGGGCGAGCGTACCAAACCGCCGCCATGCTCGCGTACTGATAGGATCGAGCCATGAGCGAGCTCATCGTCGTCGCCTACCCCGATCGCCACCGGGCCGACGAGGTCCTGCTCGCGCTTCGCAAGTCCGAGCGAGCCCACCTGGTCGACCTCGAGGACGCCGCGGTGGTCAGCAAGTCGACCGATGGCCGCGTGTCGCTGCGTCAGACGCATCACCTGTCCAGCTCCGGAGCGATCGGGGGCGGCTTCTGGGGCCTGTTGATCGGTGCGCTGTTCCTGTCCCCGGTCTTGGGCGCTGCGCTCGGGGCCGCGACCGGGGCGCTCGCCGGGGCGCTCGCCGACGTGGGCATCGACGACGCGTTCATGCGCGAGCTGGGCGAGCAGCTCGGGCCCGACAGCTCGGCGCTGTTCTTGTTGGTGTTGCGGGCCGGCCCCGGACAGATCGTGGCCGATCTGGCCCCCTACGGCGGGACCGTGCTGCGCACCACACTGGCGCACGCCGACGAGCAGACGCTGCGCGAGGCCCTCGCCCGGGGTGGCTCGAGTGGTTGATTGGATTGCCGACGCGCGGAGGTTATGACGCCGCCCATGCTCGCCGCGAGCACCGTCGCTGCCTGGCTGGCCCTCACGTGGGCGGCCGTGCTGCTGTGGCTGGCGATCGGAGCCGCGCTGCGGCGCTACCAGCTGCACGCGCGCTTCGAGGCTCGCGCTCGGCTCAGTACAGTGGATCGCCGCGTGCTGATCATCCGTCCCTGCGCGGGCGATGAGCCGGGCTTGCACGACAACCTGCTCTCGATCGCCACGCTGTCGAGCGCCGCGACGCTGCGGGTGGTGATGACGGTCGACAGCCCCGACGACGGCGCGCGGCCGATCATCGAGCAGGTGGCCGCGAGCCTGCGCGCGCGAGGGCTCGACGCGCGCGCCGAGCTGCACCCGCCGCTCGGCCCGAACCGCAAGGCCAGCATGCTCGCCCAGGTGCTGCGCGAGCACGGCCCGGCGCACGAGCTGGTCGTCAACGTCGACAGCAACGTCGACCTCGCCGGCTTCGATCTCGACGCGCTGCTGCAGCCGGTGCTCGAGGTCGATCGCGAGCGCATCGGCGTCGCGTGGGCGCCGTGGGTCGAGCGACGCGAGTTTCCGGGCGTGGGTCCGCGCGCGTCCGAGGCCGTGCTCGGCGGCTCGCTCACCGCGTTCCCGCTGCTGTGCGGCATCCATCCCAACGGGCTGGTCGGAAAGATCTGGGCTGCACGCATGGACGCGCTCGAGCACAGCGGTGACTTCGGCGAGCTCGCGCGCTACCTCGGCGAGGATCTGGCCATGGCCGATCGCCTGCGCGCGGCCGGCTGGCGCATCGCCGTCGTGCCCTTGCTCGGTCGCGTGCGAGGCGGGCATGGGGGCTTCGAGCAGGCGGTCGAGCGCTTCGGTCGTTGGATGCTGGTCGTGCGTGGGCAGCAGCCGCGGCTGTTGCCGAGCTATCCGCTGTTCTTCTTCGCCACGCCGATGGTCACCGCGCTCGCGCTGCTGGGCCTCGCCAGCAGTCCCGCGCTGGCCGTCACCGCGCTGGTGTTGGCCACGCTCGCACGGCTGCTGGTCACGCTCGCGGCCCGCTACTGGAGCGGTCGCGGGCTGCGACCGCTGGCCACGCTCGTCGACGCGGTGTTGTCCGACGTCGTGCTGATGCTGGCCTGGATTCGCGCGGTCACCCGCCGCGAGATCGAGTGGCGAGGCCATCGTCTGCGCGTGGAGCCGAGCGGACAGCTCTCGTCCGTGGAGTGATCGATGGACGCAACGCTGCACGCGATCGACGAGCGCATCGCGGCCCTGCGCGAGCAGCTGCGGGCGCGCTACGGCTGGACTCACCTCGACGTGTACGCCGTGCTCGAGCCGCCCCGCCTGCGGATCCTCGGGACCGTCGCGGTGCCCAGCCTCGCGTCCAGGCTGCGCGAGCGACTGCTGCCGTGCTTGCCAGCAGGCTTGCAGCTCGACATCGACGTGGGCCCGATGCCGGCGCTCGCCTGGTACCCAATCCTTCAGGTCCCGCTCGAGCTGTGGAGCGAGCACCCGAGTCAGACCAAGCGCTCGCTCGCGACCGAGCTTCTGCCTGATGACGGACCGATCGCGCTGCTCGCCGAGGTGCTCCCTGGATTGCTCGTGCGTGCCGTCGACGGCACGGTCGGTTGGATCGACGGCACGATCGACACGCTCGGTCCGACCGTCGCGCCACGCCTGCTCGTCGCACCCGAGCTGCCCGAAGACCCCGGCGCCGCGTTGCTGCAGGCTGCCGTCGCGCGGCTCGGGATCCCCTATGTGCTCGGCGGGACCAGCCCCACCCGCATCGACTGCTCGGGCCTGGTTGCGCGCACCTACGCCGACGCGCTCGGGATCACGCTGCCGCGTCACTCCACCGATCAGCTGGCGATCGCCGGCGGCGGCGAGCTGATCGAGCGCGCCGAGGGGGACGCGGGCGATCTGCTGTTCGTCCGCTCGCGCTCGCTCGGGCGCTCGCACGTGGCCTTGGCGACCGGACGCGGCACGGTGATTCACGCCTCGCGCTCGCGCAACGGCGTGCTCGAGGAGGCTGCGGCCGACTTCGAGAGCGACGCCGAGTGGATCCGACGCATCCGCTGGCAGGCGATCGTCGACTGGAGCCGCACGCAGATCGGTCGCCCGCACGTCGAGCTGCCCTGACGGCTCAGCCGCCGCCGCTGCTCAGCGCGACGCGAACACGCGATCCCGGCGCCTCGCGAGGATTCCCTCGAACCGCGCGTGGCGTGGCACCGAGTCCGACGTCATGTTGCCCGCGACTGACTTACCTCGGGAGTGTAGCAATTGAGCGCTGTATCTACAGAAGCGAGCTCGTCGGGCTGGGCGAGCAAGCGAGAACGTCTCTACGCACATTTGTTCGCGCCGGTCGACATCGCCTCGCTGGCGATCTTTCGTATTTGCTTCGGCGCGATCATGTTCTGGGAGGTCTGGCGCTACTTCGCGCAGGATCGCGTGACTCGGTACTATGTCGAGCCGGAGCTGCTGTTCAAGTATTACGGCTTCACGTGGGTGGAGCCGTGGCCCGGCGACGGCATGTACTGGCACTTCATCTTGCTGGGCGTGCTCTCGCTGTTCGTGATGGTCGGCCTGTTCTATCGGCTGAGCACGATCTTGCTGTTCCCCGCCTTCACCTACGTATTTCTGCTCGATCAGGCCCGCTACCTCAACCATTTTTACCTGGTCAGCCTGATCTGCCTATTGATGATCTTCATCCCGGCCCACCGCGCGCTCTCGATTGACGCGCTGATCTGGCGCAACCGCAGGAGCGACGTGGCGCCGGCCTGGACGCTTTGGCTGATGCGGCTGCAGCTCGGCATCGTGTATCTGTACGCTTCGTTCGCGAAGATGAACGCCGACTGGCTGCGCAACGAGCCGCCGCGCATGTGGCTGGCCGGGCAGACCGATCGCACGTTGATCTGGGACGAGGGCATCCCAATCGGGCAGCTGTTCACGCAAGAGTGGTTCGTGCAGTTCTACACCTGGGGCGGGCTGCTCTTCGATCTGCTGATCGTGCCCGCGCTGATGTGGCGACGCACGCGAGCGCTGGCGTTCGCCGTGTGCCTCGGCTTTCACCTGATGAACGCGTGGGTGTTCAGCATCGGCATCTTCCCGTGGTTCATGATCTGCGCGACCACGCTGTTCTTCGAGCCCGACTGGCCGCGCAAGGCCAAGCTGCTGTTCGCCCCGTTTCGTGAGGGCGATCGGCCGCACGTGCATCCGACCGTGGTCTCGCCGCTGCGACAGCGGATCATCGTCACGCTGATGGGCATCTACCTGGCCGTGCAGCTGCTGGTCCCGTTTCGCCACCTGTTGTATCCGGGCATCGTGCACTGGAACGAAGAGGGTCATCGCTGGTCGTGGCACATGAAGCTGCGCAGCAAGGACTGCCGCGGTGCGTTCTTCGTCACCGATCCGCGAAGCGGCGCGACCACGATCGTGACCATGGACCGCTACCTGGCCCCGCACCAGGACAAGGCGCTCGGGCGGCCCGACATGATCCTGCAGTTCGCCCACTTCCTGCGCGACAAGTGGCAGGCGCGGGGCTTCGAGCAGGTCGAGGTGCGGGCGAAGGTCCGCTGCTCGCTCAACGGGCGGCCGTTCCAGATGTACGTCGATCCTCACGTCGACCTCGCGGCCGAGCCACGCACGCTCGGGCACGTCGACTGGATCGTCCCGCTGCGGACCCCGCTCGGGCCCGAGGGCACCGAGTAGCAATCCGACGCCGCGGTGACACGCGAGGCGGGGGGTGGTGTTCGAGGCCGCATGGTCTCGATGCTGCTCACCGCCTCGCTCCTCGCCGCCGAACCGACCACCGCCGCAGCCAAGCCGCCCAAGCCGCCCAAGCCGTCGCCCGAGGAACGACTCGCCCACCTCGACAACGCTCGCATGGAGCTGCACATCGATCTGCGCGGCTACGGTCGCTTCCTCGATCTGCCCGCGGCGTATGGTGGCAGCGTGCAGCTCGGGGCCGGGGTTCGGCTGGTGCGAGGGCTCTACGCCGTGGGTGAGCTGGGGGTGGGCGCGCACGCGATGCCGGTCGGCATCCAAGGGCAAGTGTTGGTGGGCCTGCGCCACGAGCTGCGCGTGAGCCAGTGGGTGCGACCGAGCTTCGCGCTCGGCTACAGCCACTTGATCGAGGCGAAATGGTCCGACGCCGAGTTCGACCCGCAGTGTGGCTGTCTGCACGACGACGATGATTTCGATTTCGAGCGGACCGTCCACAGCGGCGGCGAGGTCGAGCTCGATCAGCGCAGCGGCATCCAGGGCGGGATCGGCCTGCGCTTTCCGTTCCGCTGGGCGCCGCGGCTCTCGGTCTATCTGCGCGGCGACGTGACCTACTACTTCGACGACGCGCCCGGCCGCCTGCAAGCGGGCGGCGGCGGCGGGCTGCAGATCGTGTTTTGATCGCTCAGCCTATCGGAACGCAGACGAGCACGTGCTCGGTGTCGTTGGCTTCGTCGCACTCGTTGAGCGCGCCGTTGCCCATGCCGTCGTCGTCGACGACCGCCCACACCATCGCGTTGTCGAGCACCTGCATGGTCTCGAGCGAGACGGTCTCCTTGGCGCCGGCCGGCAGCTGACCCTGAGTCTCGACGGTGCCGAGATAGCCGAGCGTCTCTTCGTAGAACGAGACCTGCACGCCGGCCCCGACCCCGAGGCAGCCGAGGTTGGCCACGTCGACGCTCAAGCTCAGCGTCGGACACACGCGCAGATCGGCGTGCAGATCGAACAGCACCAGGTTGGGCGCGCAGAAGTCCGAGGCCCCCTGCACGTTGCGGCGGTACGAGTTGTGCGGCGCGCCCTCGGGGAACAGCCACGAGCTCTGCTCGACCTCGGGGATGCTGCCGTCGATCTCGACGTTGGTGATGTGATAGCTGTGCTGATTCCAGATCGGCCGGGTGCTGACCCAGTTGTCGAGCGCGTCGCCCCAGACCTCGATGCCCGCGTCCAGGCCCCAGTCGACGTCGGAGTTGGTCGGAAACACGAGCTCGGCCTTGAAGTCGCCGTCGACGTCGGCGACGACCGGATACTCGGTGCGCGTGCGCGACGAATTGGGATCGCGGAACAGCACCTCGCTGTCGTCCATGACCCCGTCGCACAGCGGCCCGGGCGGGTTCAGCTCGCAGTCGGGCTCGACGCCCGGATAGATGCGGATGAATTTCTCGTCGTTGTAGATGACCTCGTTGCGGCCGTCGCCGTCGAAGTCGAACACCGAGGAGCCGCTGACCCGCGAGGAGTCGTCCTCGGTCACCGCCCGCCACAGCTCGGTGAAGCTGGTGCCGTCGAAGGTCACGACCACATAGCGGGTCGAGCCGGCGGTGCCGATGTCGGGCTGGCCGTCGCCGTTGAAGTCCGCGATGTTGGGCGCGCCGCCGCGATCGCTCGCGCCCGGGATCGCGATGCTGGAGATCGTCGCGCCGGTCTGACCATTGAGCGCGTAGATGTTGCCGCCGCGGACCAGGATGACCTCGGCGAGTTCGTCGGCGTTGAAGTCCGCGACGCCGCAGCGACCGTCGCCGAGCGCCGACTGCCACCAGACCGAGCCCGAGAAGTCGCCGCCCTGGACCGTGCCCGCGGTCTTGTAGGCCGTGTTGCCGCCGATCAGCTCGGGCCGAAAGTCGCCGTCGAGATCGGCGATGCAGGAGATCGGGCCCTGCGACTCGTGACCGACGCCGGCGTTGCCCTCCCACAGCAGCGTGCCGTCGTTGGAGTAGATGGCCGCACCGATCACGATCTCCGGCGTGCCGATGCCGTCCATGTTGGCGATCGCAACCGAGCCGCTGTTGTCGGGGCCCGTGAACGGCTGCGAGACCCACATCGGCGTGCCATCGCTGTCGATCGCGATCACGGTCTTGCCCGCGCCCTGGATCAGCACCTCGGGCGCGCCGTCGCCATCGATGTCGCCGACCGCCGGGTTTGCGGTCGAGTCGCTCGCGTAGGCCGGATCGGTCACCGACCACAGCTGCACGCCGGTGTCGCCGTTGATCGCCCGGACCACGCCTTGCGCGGTGATCACCCCGTTGATGTACGGGTTGAAGATGATCTCCGGCACGCAGTCGCCGTCGAGATCGGCGACGACCGGGATCGACGACGACTGCACGTTCTGGGGCGCGTCGGCGGGGGCGTGGTGGGCCCAGGTCACCGCGCAGAAGCCATTCATGCACACCTCGGCGGCCTGGCAGGTGCTGTCGTCGTTGCACGCGACCTGCTTGCGCAGGCCCCAGGTGAACTCGGGCCGCGGCGCGAATTCACTGGGCGGCGGAACGTACTGACAATTGGGATCGGCCTGCGACGGCACGCACAGCGAGAGATCGCTGTCGCAGGTGTAGCCCGACCTGCAGGTCGACTCCGCGACCTTGGTCGCGCAGGCGAAGCCCGAGCACGGGCCGTCCGGGATCACGCACGCGCCGAGATAGCAGACCTCGCTGCCCTCGCAGCACAGCCCTGAGGCGCCGCAAGCCGGGGCGCCGCCGCAGTCGTCGGAGCAGGAGCCCTCGAAGCACACCTGCCCGGACTCGCAGCACTCGCCGCCGCACTCGAGCTGGCCTTCTTCGCACTCTTCACCGGTGTCGTCGGTGGTGGTCGCGTCGTCGCTGCCGCTCTCGTCGTCGTCCGGGTCGGTGGTCGAGCCCGTGTCGGTCAGCGAGGTCAGGCCAGTCTCGTCGTCGTCGCCGTCGCTCGCCCGGTTTGTGTCGTCGCCACCACAGGCGGCGAGCGACAGGCCGAGCGTGCAGCCGATGCAGAACAGAGCCGGAAACGAAGCGCGCGAGAACATGGGGCCAAGGGTAACCTGGCTCGTGTGGCCCGGGGAACACGAGGAGTTGACGGTTTGGGCCGACCGTCTGTTGGCCGACGGTCACCCGCTCGGACAGCTCGTCGCGCTCGGGCTGCGAGTCGAGCAATTGCGCCTCACCGGGTCTGATCCAACGGCCGTCGAGCAGCTCGATGAGGAGCTCGCAGACCTGATCGAGCGAAACTCCGAGACGCTGCTCGGTCCGATCGCGAGCGAGCCGGCGATCGAGCTCGAGTGGCAGTACGGCGTGGTCCGGGCGCTGACGATCGTCAGCCGGCCGTACCGTCCGTGGTCGGAGCTGCGCGACGGCTTCGCCGAGCTGGTTCGACAGCCGGCGATGCGCTTTGTGGATCACCTGCACCTCGCCCGCCCACTGGGGTGGAGGATCACCAATCCGGACGGACCTGAAGCAGAGCTCGGGCTGCTCGACCTGCTCGCCCATCCAAGCTCGGTCATCCGCCCACGGCGGATCGTGTTTGGGCACATGCCCAAGCGGTTTCGACTGCTGCGCACGATGGACGAGCGGCCCCGAATGGCCAAGCTCGATGACGTCTACGAGCAGCGAGTACGCAAGCTGCTCGAACGCGGGCTGCTGTGGATGATCTACGATGGCATGACCGTGGCCCTGCCCTGGACC
>DATLLB010001025.1:0-3124 GCA_035538075.1 Enhygromyxa sp. | reverse complement strand
CTTCAGCTCGGAGCCGGACGCGTCGGGAGCATGAACGCCTTCATCTCGGGGGCGGACGTCTGGGCCCTTCGAGTGAACCACTTCAGTTCGAGGCCGGCCGCGTCCGGCTCCGAGCTGAAGTGGTTCTCAGCGCTCGCGGCCCGAGTCGACGCAGACGGCCGCTCGCGTCTCCCCGGATCCAACCGTCAGTCGGCTCTCGCCATCGCCGTAGCGCACGGTCCACAGGCCGGCGCTGAGCGGCGGCGTCTCGCAGGTTGCGAGGATGTCGGGCTCGCCGTCGGCGTCTTGATCCTTCTTCCACCGGAAGCTCGCCGTGACGGTCAGCTCGAGCTCGCCCGTGATCGTCGCGTCACACTCGATGTCCCACGAGTCTCCGCGGCCGTAGCCCAGCCACACTTGGACCTCATGCGCGAGGCCGTCGACGAACTCGCCGGTGCACTCGCCGTAGAGCGGCGGCGAGCAGCCCTGGTCGACGTCGGCGTCGCAGGTGCACTCGAAGTCCTGGGGCATCACGCACGCCTTGCCCGTGTCTTCGACGAGCTCGCCGCAGGACATCAACAGCAACGCGATGATCAAGCAGGCATGTCGCATGCCTCAGTTTAACACTCGCCGTCAATCTTCGGTGTCCATGTCGTACGAAAAGCAGGCCTCGCCGCCGGGGACGACGATGGGCAGTTGCGAGTCAGCGAACTCCAGGGTGTAGCTACCGGGCTCGACGGTGACCTCGCAGCTGGTCTCCAGTGGCCCCGCGCACGAGTGGTCCGGATCCTTGCCGTCCTGGAGCACGGTCTGGATGTGCGCAGTCGATCCGTCCACGCTGATCGTGCACTCGAGCGAGGCGCCCTTGTGGTCGGCCTCGCAACCGAAGCTATCGGCTTCGACGAACAGCTTGTGCTGGCCACCGACCTCGACGGCCGTCACGCAGACGGCAGCTTCGTCGATGATCTCGGGGTAGCGATTGCACGCGAGCGAGAGGCCGAGCAGTCCAATCAAGCGATGCAGGCGAAGTTTCATGGATGAATCGTATCCCACTCATCCGAGCACGCGCAGCCCCTTGGGCCGCTGCTTGCTCTCCGGCTTGCGCCGAAACGCCTCGGGACCGACCAGGCCCTTGCGCTGATCCAGGTGCATGCCGCCGGGATCCCGCTCGATCACGGTGCGCACGGCGTCCTTGACCAGAGCCGCGAGCGCGTCACGAACCCCGGGCGCCGTCATGTCGCCCTTGATGTTGCGGTACTGCAGATTGAACGACGCGCTGCGAGCGAGCGCATGCGCGTCGCTGCGGGCGGTGAGCAGCAGATCGACTTGAATGCCCCCGTCCAGCCCGAAGCGAGACAGCTCGAAGCGAAACACGCAAGCGCGACGCTGCAGCAGCACCTCGACCAGCCGCGCATCGTGCCGCTCGGCCACGCCCTCGACCAGCGCGGCCCAGAGCGGCTGATCGGTGGCGACGGCCAGCCCTTCGCCGGGGCGATCGGAGCCGACCCAGAGTCCATACTCGGGCTCGTCCCACGGCGTGGTGCGAGGCGTCGGCGTGAGCAGCTGCTCTTCCCAGCCGAACTTCGTGATGTACGGGTGATGGAGCCCGAGGCACGACTCGGCGTACTCGCACTTCGCCTCGTAGATGCACGCGAACTTCGGATAGACCTCGTAGAATTTCTCGACGATGACCACGTCCGGCTGGGTGTTGTCCTGGCTGGCCGCGTCGTCGCCGAGCAGGCAGCGGGGCACGTACTTGACCGCGGTCTCGATCCCGTAGCTGCGCGCCAGCGCCAGCGCCTCGCGTAGCGAGGGCGCGAGCTCGTGCATCGGCGACAGCAGGTTCAGCTCGTCGGCGTAGTCCTCCATCGGGAGGTAGTTCCACCACTCCATGCGCACGGGCGAGAAGCGGCGCATGGTCTCGACGATGCTGGCCAGGTGCGGCTGATTGAGGGTCGTGAGCACCGTGTTCGACATCAGGCACACGCCGAGCGACACGAGGTTCTCCATGCCCTGGATCGCCTCGTCGAAGCTGCCGGGGCGCTGCGAGATGTAGTCCTGCGTCGGCGCGTCGTGGCCGTGGAGCGAGACGAAGAACTCGTCGACGCCGGCGCCGACGATCGAGCGGGCGAAGTCCATGTCGGCGAGCCGGCGGCCGTTGGTCTGCACGCGGATGTGCTCGAAGCTGCCGGAGCGCTGGGCGTACTCGATGTAGTCGAACAAGCGGCGCTCGAGCGTGACCTCGCCGCCGGTGAAGGTGACTCGGCGATAGCGGCGACGCTCGACGTTGTCGTCGACAGCGGCCTTGAACTGCTCGAAGGGCACGCCCTTGAAGTAGTTCATGCCCTCCTGCACGATGCAGAAGCGGCACGCGCTGTGGCAGTGAAAGTCGACGGTGACCGTGAGGTCCTCGAAGCGAGTCGGCTCGAAGCGTCCCTTGTAGCTCTCCATTGCTGCCTCGCTAGAGCGTCCCGTGGTAACCGGCGATCACGTGGTCGATGGTGTTGCGTTGCGGGTCGAAGCGGTAGCTCAGCTGCACGTCGAACAAGAGCTGCTCGAACGCCTCGCGCTGGGTGTCGAGCAGCGCGATCGTGCTGGCCGGGAAGCCGAAGCGACGCACGAACCACAGCAGCTGCTCGACGTTGATGCCGGAGAACACCAGCGCGTCGAGCTCGTCGCCCGGGCCGATGTGCAGGCGTCGACAGGCGAAGATCTCGGGGATCAGCACGCGACCGAGCAGGCGCCTGTGCTGCGTGAGGTCGACGGTGCGGCTGGCCAGGAGGCGGGCGAGGACGTCATCGATCTCGCGCTTGGTCTCGAAGATGGAGTAGCGGGCGGGCGTGTGCGAGGTGCCGGGGCCGAGCACCTCGACGGCCATCTCGCGTGGTTGGTCGGCGCGGCGGTGGAGCTCGAGCGTGTCGATGCTGGCTCGCGCGAGCGTGTGCGCGTCGAAGCGGAATGCGAGCACCTGGTAGTCGGCGGGATCTTGGATCTCGGGCGCGAAGGTCAGCCACGGCGCGAGCGTGCGGCGGAGCTCGTCGATCAACGCGCCGCCGCGATTGAGCACGCGTAGCTCCCAGCGCAGCTGGCCGGCTCGTTGGGTCACGCCCCAGCTCGCGCGGCCGGGGCCGAGCTTGGCCTGGAT
>DATLLB010001024.1:0-2572 GCA_035538075.1 Enhygromyxa sp. | reverse complement strand
TCGTTGCGGACGTCGTCGAGCACGACCGACTTGCCGGTCCGGAACACGAAGTTGATCAGCTGCGTGGGCGCGATCTCGTCGGCGTCGGCCAACAGCGGCGGATCGGCGTGGATCGTGGTCTCACCCTCGGCGTTGGCCTCGGCGACCAGCGTCAGCTGGTTGTCCTGCTCGAGCGCGAGCAGCCCGTGATCGGCCCCGACGTTGGTCAAGGCCGCGTCGAGCACCCGGCCGATGACCTCCTCGAGCTGCAGATCCTCGGTGATGGTCCCGACGCTGCGGAGGATCTCGGCGAGGTCGAGCGAGGGCGTGGTGCCGCGGCCGTCGGAGCTGTGACCGAGCTCGTGGCGCAGCGGCTCGCCGAACAACTTGGGGTGGGCAGCGCAGAGCTGCGCGAGCTTGGCATCGGCGCCCCAGGCCGCGTAGGCCTCCCACGCGCGTCGGCGAGCGCCGTCGACCAGCGAGTGCATCCCGGCGCGCTCGAACAGCTCGGCCAGCTGCGTGGCCGCGAGCCCCTCGACCCACCGGCAGCCGCGAGCGCGAGCGCTCTGCCAGGCGCGGTCGAGCGAGCGCACGGCCCGATCGAGGTTGCCCTCGACCGCCTCGCGCAGACCGAGCGTGAGCACGAGGTAGTGGCCGTAGTTGTGCGGCGCGTCGGCGGACCAGCGCTCGAGCATCTGCATGCGCTGCTGGGTGATCGCTTCGGCGACGGGGTCCGGATCGGCGCCGGCGAGCCGCTGCATGAAGTAGGCGGCGCAGGTCAGCACGCACGCGCGCGCGAGGAACCAATTGTTGAACAGCACCTGCTCGGCGTCAGCGAGCGCGCGCAGGCAGATCGCCAGGGCCGTCGCGCTGTCGTCGAATACCAGCGCGATCATGGCCTTGGCGATGATCGCCACCCGGTAGCTGGTCGGCGCGCCGCCGTGCGCGAGCACCTGCTCGGGATCGAGATCCCAGACCTCGTCGGACGCGATCGCGTCGGTGGTCTCGGCCTCGGGTCCGACCAGCGCCAAGCCCATGCCGCGCAGCATCCAGACCAGCACGCGCATCTGCTTGGGACACCAGCGGCCGACGTCGCGGGCGACCCGTCGGCAGTGGCGGCCGAGCACGCGCAGGTGGGTGCCGGTCTCGAGCTGCATGTCGACCGCGAAGGTGCCGATGAAGCTGGTCGGGCTGAACTCACCGAGCTCGAGCCCGCGCTGGTAGCCATGCTCGAGCAGCGCGACGATCTCGGCGAACGGGCGGCTGCGGTGCAACGACATCAGCCCGGCGACCGACAAGATGTGGACGTCGGAGATCGCGGTCGGCTCGGTGTGGGCGAGCGCGCGGGCGAGATCCAGCAGCCGCGCCGCCTCGTCGATCTCGCCGAACCGCCCACACAGCCCGAGCGCGAGATCGCTGATCGCCACCGGCGTGCTCGCGTGGTAGCCGAACTCGCGCGCGAACGTGACGTGGAGGCCGGCGAGCAGCAGGAACAGGTTGTTGTTGCCGGCGAAGGTCGCGTACTTGAGGCTGTACGCGACCTCGACGATCGCGGCGTTGCGCTCGTCCACGCAGCGGGGCAGCGCCTCGAACTGCGCGAGCTCGAGCTTGCGGGCCCACTGCCAGGCGTCGATCAGGCTGTCCATCGCGTGCTCGGGGCCCGGCGAGCGCGGCACACCGACGCCGAGCCGATCGAGCCCTTCGAGCCCGAGCTCGATCGCCTCCGGGTAGCGAGTCTCGAGCCACAAGAGCCGCACGCGGCGGGCCACGACCTCGCCGTAGTGACGATCGTCGAGCCGCCAGCCGAGCAGCTGCGCGAACTCGCGGTCGGCCTGCTCGCGTCGGCCTGCGAGCGCGAGCGCGTAGGCGTGGGTGAAGTGGAGGCGAAACACCAGCTCGTAGCCGAGCGCGTCGCGGCCTCGCGCGATGACCTCGGGCCGCAGCGCGGCCATCAGCTCGCCGCCTTGGCGGAGGTACGCGTGGGCGAGGTCGAAGGCGCCGGACTCGAGCGCGCGGACGCCCGCGCGGAGATCGAGCTCGGCGAGCTCGAGCCGCAGCGCGTCGTCGGGCTCGGCCGGGGCGCCGGCGTCGAGGTGATCGACGATCTCGAACAGCCGATCGTCGCTCGCCGACGAGCTCGCGAGCAGCTCGCGACCGAGCGTCCAGTGCAGGCGTCGACGGGTCTCGGCGTCGAGCCCTCGCAGCGCGGCCTGATGCACGCTGCGGTGCGGGAACTGAAACTCGGCGCCGACCCGGGCGAGCAAGCCGGCGTTCTCGAGCTCGACCAGGCTCGCGGTCAGCTCGGCGCGCGGGCGCTCGACGATCAACGCGAGCCGCTGCAGATCGAAGCGCGTGCCGATGCAGGCCGCGCGGCGGATCAGCTCGCGCGCGTCGTCGCTGACCGAGTCGAGCCGCGCGCTGACCATCGCGACCGCGTCATCGGGGATCGGCTCGGCCTCGACCTGCGCGGCGTCCCACGTCCAGCCGTGCTGGCCGCGACGCAGCAAGCCGCGCTCGGCCAGCTGCGTAAGCAGCTGCCCAATGAACAGCGGCACGCCGTTGGTCTTGCGCGCCAAGATGCGCGCGAGCGGAC
>DATLLB010001023.1:0-2031 GCA_035538075.1 Enhygromyxa sp. | reverse complement strand
GCTGATCGGCTCGCACGGCCCGGAGCATTGCGATCTGCGACGGCTCGATCCCGGCGAGCTCGCGCCCCGTTTGCTGCTCGCACGCCGAGCGCTGCTGGCCGTCGGCGGCGCGCCCTATTTGGCCTGGCCCGAGGGGCGGTGCAATCGAGAGTTGCTCGCGCTCGCTCGCGCGGCGGGCTTCGCCTGGCAGTTCGGGCTGGACAGCGAGCCGGGCTGCGAACCGGGCCCCGAACTGATCTCGAGGAGCGTGTGGACATGAGCGGCCCCGTGCTCGTGACCGGCAGCGAGGGCCTGCTCGGCGCCAGCGTGTGCTTCGAGCTGCGGCGTCGCGGCCATGTAGTGCGGGGCTACGACATGGTCGCGGGTGCCGACATCCTCGACCAGGACCGGCTCACACGAGCGCTCGACGACTGCGTCGCTTGTCTGCACCTCGCCGCGGTCGCGGACCTCTACGACGCCGAGGCGGATCCGCGCCGCTGCGAGCTCGTCAACGTCGAGGGCACGCGGCGGGTGGCCGAGGCCTGCCGGGCAACCGGCGTGCGGCTGCTCTACGCCTCGACGTGCTGCGTGTACGGCAACAACGGCGTCGAGCTTTGCGACGAGATGGCCCCGCCAGCGCCGAGCGAGCGCTACGCGAAGTCCAAGCTCGACGGCGAAGCGTTCGTGCCGCTCGCCGGAGACGACGGCGTGATCCTGCGGCTCGCGACCTTCTACGGTCCCGGCATGCGCGGGACGCTGGCGACCAGTGTGTTCTTGCGTCGCGCGTTGGCGGGTCAGCCAATCGAGATCCACGGCGACGGCCGCCAGACCCGCTGCTACACGCACGTCGACGATATCGCGGCGGGGTTCGTGGCGGTGCTCGAGAGCCTCGCACGACCCCGCATCATCAACGTCGCCAGCGACGAGGTGTGCTCGGTGCTCGAGCTCGCCCGGCTAGCCCAGCGGGTCACTGGTGTCGAGGTGCCGCTGCGCTTCGTCGACGATCGTCCGGGACAGATCCGCCACAGCGCGATCGACTCGAGCTTGCTGCGCAGCCTCGGCTGGGCGCCGCGATGGTCGCTCGCGGATGGGTTGCGTGCGTGTGCGGACGCGCTGCGGGGGCGGGCATGAGTCACGAGCGCTTCCTGATCACCGGTGGGTTCTTCGACGGCAGCTCCGAGGGCTACATCGGCGAGCTGTCGCTGCGGCGCGAGGGCGAGCGCGTCGTGTTGAGCTTCACGCCCCGGCTGATCTGCGAGCCGCCGGAGCCGGGCCTGCGCGTGGTCAACAAGGGCTTCGCAGGGGGCTCGTGTCACGACGGAATCCTGTGGCTGTGCAGCGCGAATCAAGTGCTGGGCTTCTCGCTCGAGGATCTACGGCTCGTGCGGGCCATCGATGATCCGGCGTTCAACGATCTGCACCACGTGCTCGCCGAGGATCGCGGCTTGACCGTGGTCAACACTGGGCTCGAGTCGCTCGACGAGCTCGACTATGACGGGCGCCTGCGTCGGCGCCGGCTGCTGACCAGCGACGGCCGCACCCGTGCTCGGCTGGCCCGCGCAAGCGAGTTTCGCACCTGGGACTCGCACCCGCACTTGATGCACGCCAACCACTGCGCGCGGCGAGGCGACGGTGCGCTGCTGCTGACGCTGGTTCGCCAGCGGCGGATCGTGTGGAGCGATGGGAGCGACGAAGACTGGGCCTGGGCCTCGCCCGAGTTCCCCGGGCCACCGCACGAGGGCTTCATTGCTACCCATCCGCCATCGGGGCGGGCGTGCTTGTGGGTGACGACCGTGCCCGGGGAGATCATCGCTTGCGATCCGGAAACTGGCGAGCTGATCGAGCGCTGGTCGCTGGCCGAGCGCGGGGCGGCGCAGGGGTGGACGCGGGGGCTGTGCGTGCTCGAGCACGGGTTGCTGGTCGGGACCACGCGGATCCGGTCGAGCAACGCGGATTACTTTGCGCGCTGGAGTGATGGGGCGGCGCAGGAGAGCCGCTCGGCGATCTCCTATATGCCGTTTGATCCGGCGTCCGCGACCGAGATCGTGGAGG
>DATLLB010001022.1:0-3134 GCA_035538075.1 Enhygromyxa sp. | reverse complement strand
GGTCGTCAGCATGGACGAGTTTCTCGCGGCCGGTAACTCGGTCACGGGCGATCAACTCGGCGAGCGCGGGGCCACGCTGAGCCCCGACTCGCTGCTCACGATCATCTACACCTCGGGCACCACCGGTCGCCCCAAAGGCGTGGTCCTGACCCACGCCAACATGCTGTACGAGGCCAAGATCATCCAGGAGGTGGACGTCGTCCGCCAGGATGACATCCAGCTGCTGTTCCTGCCGATGGCGCACGTGTTCGCCAAGGTGCTCGAGGTCTCGTGGCTCGGCACCGGGCACGTGCTCGCGTTCGCCGAGAACATGAACACGCTCAAGCAGAACCTCGGCGAGGTCCGGCCCACGCTGATGGCCGGGGTCCCGCGCGTGTTCGAGAAGTTCTACGGGGCGGTGGTCGAGAAGGGCACCTCGGCCGAGGGCCTCAAGCGCAAGCTGTTCCTCAAGGCCATGGAGCTGTCGACCAAGAACGGCGAGCTCGAGGAGAAGGGCGAGAAGCTCGGGCTGGTCGAGAGCGCCGAATTTGGCGTGCTCAAGAAGGCCGTGTTCGCCAAGGTCGGCGAGGGCGTCATGACGATCCTCGGCGGCCGCATGCGCGTGATGATCTCGGGCGGCGCCCCGCTGTCCAAGAAGATCGCGTGGTTCTTCCGCGACGCCGGCATCCTGGTGCTCGAGGGCTACGGCATGACCGAGAGCTCGGCCGCGACCACCGTCAACCTGCCCGGCCAGAACCAGATCGGCACCGTCGGTCCGGCCGCGCCCGGCACCGAGCTCAAGATCGCCGAGGACGGCGAGATCCTGATCAAGGGCCCGGGTGTGATGCGCGAGTACTGGCGCAACCCCGAGGCGACCGCCGAGACCATCATCAACGGCTGGCTGCACACCGGCGACATCGGCGAGATCGACCCCAAGACCAAGGCGCTGCGGATCACCGATCGCAAGAAGGATCTGATCATCACCGCCGGCGGCAAGAACATCGCGCCGCAGCGGATCGAGAACCTGGTCAAGACCCACAAGCTGATCTCGCAGTGCGTGGTCCATGGCGACCGCCGCAAGTTCATCTCGGCCCTGATCACGCTCGATCCCGAGCAGCTGCCGCTGTACGCCCAACAAAACGGGCTGACCGGCAGCTACGTCGAGCTGTGCAAGAACCCCAAGGTCCGCGCCGAGGTCGAGCGCCTGATCAGCGAGAGCAACGCGGAGCTGGCCAGCTACGAGACCATCAAGAAGTTCGAGATCCTCGACAAGGACTTCTCGATCGAGACCGGCGAGCTCACGGCCAAGCTCAGTGTCAAGCGCAAGGTCGTCAACAGCAAGTACGGGCACATCTTCGATGGGTTCTATGACGACCAGCTCTGAGGTGTAGCCCCGCTTGCTGCTGCTTCGGTTAATTCGGCTGGCCCGACGGGTTCGCTCGCAGCGATCCGTCGGGTTTCTCATGGTCGCGATCCTGCTGTCGGTCGCGCTGCTCGGGAACGCGGTGTGCTTCTACGTCTTCGAGGGTCCGGTCAGGCCGGATCTCGAGTGGGGTGACGCGCTGTGGTTCAGCATCGTGTCGATCGCGACGATCGGCTACGGCGACTACTTTCCGACCACCCTGGGCGCGCGGATCGGGACCACGTTCTTCATCGTGCTGCTCGGGCTCGCCAGCTTCAGCTTGTTCTTCGGCATGGCGCTCGACGGCATGGCCACGTTCATCACCAACGCCAGGAAGGGCCTCGGTCGAGTCATGGTCGACGATCACATCTTCATCGTGCACTTCCCCAGCATTCACCGGGTCCGCCAGATCATCGACGAGATCCGCAGCGATCCGGTCCACGGTGACTCGGAGATCGTGATCGTGGACGACACGATCGACGAGCTGCCGTTCGCCGACGAGCGCGTGGTGTTCGTGCGCGGCAGCTCGCACGACCTCGAGACCTACGAGCGCGCGCGCGCCAAGCAGTGCCAGATGGCGATCGTGCTGAGCCCCGACTATGGCAACCCCAACAGCGACGCGATCGTGGCTGCGGCGGTCAGCGTGATCGATCGGGTCAACCCAGACATTCACATCGTCGCCGAGTGTCTGCACGAGAAGCATCGGCCGCTGTTCGACTCGTGCAACTGCGACGCGGTGGTGCTGGGCATGACCATCGCCGGCAATTTGCTGGTCCAGGAGGTCCACGATCCCGGGCTCGCCCAGCTCATCGAGGTGGTGTCGAGCAACCGCCGGGGGACCACCTTGTTCTGCGTCGACGTGGTCGACTCTGGAGTCGCGTACACCGAGCTGGCCAAGCGCTTGCTCGATCACGCGGTCACCGTGATCGCGGTCAACCGCGGCAGCGAGAGCTTCACGATCTTCAAGGGCGTCGAGTCGCAGCCCGGCGATCGCATCATCTACTCCGCCCACCATCGGCACGAGTGGTCGGCCCTGCGCCGGCTCGCCAGCTGACGGTTCCGCCGTTCCGCCGCACCACTGTTCGCGGGGGTCATAGTTAGCGTATGTTTGCGGCCGATGGCCGCCCAAGCTCAGCTCGAGTCGCTCGCGTTCCTGTACCTCGCGTTCGGTCACAGCACCGACGGCAACCTGGCCCCGGAGGAGATGCGGGAGCTGGCCGGCAAGCTGCGCGAGTGGGCGCCGGAGCGCGAGCTCGGTGACATCGGTGAGCTGCTCAAGGGCGCCGTCCTGGCCTACAAGGGCGTGGGCGACAAGCTCGGCAAGGCTCGCCAGCTGACCGCCGAGCTGCGCAGCCAGCTGGACGGCGATCAGCTCGCCAAGGTCGTCGCCGACCTCGAGGCGATCGCGCTGGCGGACGGGTTCGTGACCGAGGAAGAGCAGGCCTTCATCGACGAGGCCCGCGCGACCCTCCTGGGCTGAGGGTGAGATTTTTGCAGTGCTTTTCGGCGATGCGCCGAAACACACTCCCAAAAATCGCTTCGCGATTTTCGGGAGCACGCTGGGACAGCCCCCCTGGTCCCTTCAGTGCTTTTCGGCGATGCGCCGAAACACACTCCCAAAAATCGCTTCGCGATTTTCGGGAGCACGCTGGGACAGCCCCCCTCACCCTCAGCCCAGGAGGGTCGCGCGGGCCTCGTCGATGAAGGCCTGCTCTTCCTCGGTCACGAACCCGTCCGCCAGCGCGATCGCCTC
>DATLLB010001021.1:0-6634 GCA_035538075.1 Enhygromyxa sp. | reverse complement strand
GCCGACCCGCGAGCAAGCCGACGAATCCAGCCCGGCTCATCAACTCACTCGTAGCGCAGACCTTCGACCGGACGCAGTCGCGCGGCCCGGAGCGAGGGCGGGATCGTCGCGATGAAGCAGAACACCAGCGCGAGCCCGAGGATCCAGGCGATCTGCACGAAGTTGATCTCCACGGGCAGGTGCTCGATGAAGTAGACCTCGGGGTCGAGGGTGTAGCCGTAGAGCTCGACCAGCCAGCACATCACCAGGCCGAAGATGACCCCGGCGAGCGAGCCGGCGAGGCCGATGGTCATGCCGGTGACCTGGAAGATGCGCGCGACCTGGGGCCCGGTCGCGCCCATCGACATGATGATCGCGACCTCGGGCGTGCGTCGGACGACCATCGTCCACAGCGCCGAGAGCACGTTGAAGCTGGCCACGAAGATCACCAGCGAGAGGATCACCGTGATGATGTTCTTCTGCGTCCGGATCGACGAGAACAAATTCTCGTTGAGCTTCTGCCACTCGAGCACCGAGTACTCGCCGATCGGCGGCTGGCCGGGCTCGATCGGGGGGTTGAGCGCCTCGCGGATGGCCTTGCCGACCTCGGGCGCGCCGTCTTGATCGGAGAGCCGCAGGTCGACGCCGGAGACGATGTCCTTGCCGCGGTACTTGAAGCGCTGGAGCTCCTTGATGTCGACGTAGACCAGCCGCGAGTCGTACTCCTGAAAGCCGGCCTGAAACACGCCGGCGATCACGTAGTAGACGAACTTGGGCTGCTCGGAGTGATCGAACGTGGCGCCGGGATCGACGAGCCGCACGACGTCGCCCTCGGCCAGCCGAAGCTCGCGCGCGAGCCCGACTCCGATGAACATGGTCGGCATCCCGCGAACGTCGAGATCGTCGAGCACGGCCACGGCCCCGAGATCTTCGGGCGGATCCTCCCAGACGTCGTCCTCGGCGCGCACGCGGCCGACTCGGAAGGGATCGTCGTCATGAGGGACGGCGTTCCAGGCCGCGATCGCAACGTCGTACCAGTCGGACCCGCGCGGATCCGGGGTCGCGGCGATGACCGGCGGGAGGTCGCGGTCGGCCCGATCGGGCACCGGCATCAGCTCGTAGTCGCTGCGTAGCTCGGTCAGCGGGATCACCCGGCCGCTGCCGCGCTGCAGGTGATCGGGCAGATCGATGACCTGCTCGGCGGTGTCGGGATCGATGCCCTTGACCAGCACGCTGGCGAGCTTGACGTCGCTGCTGTCCTGCCCGGCCCGATGCGGAGCGAGGGCCATCGCGTAGTAGACGAACGGGCTCGCGCCCTCGACCCCGTCGAGCGTGCGGAGCCACGACTCGAAGCGCCGATACTCGGAGATGCCGAACGCCCGGGTCACGTTGATGTGGGCGTAGACGCCGACCACCCGGCGCTCGAACTCGTGCTGGAAGCCGGAGGCGACCGACTGCACGACCAGCAGCGCCGCGACCCCGAGCACGACCCCGATGATCGAGGTGGTGCCGAACACCGAGAAGCGCTGGCCGATCAACACCAGCAACCCGGCGAAGCTGGCCGCGGCTACATAGAAGACCAAGCTGACGCGCAGCGGCTTGAACAGCTCGAGCAGCGCCGAGTCGTCGCGGTCGACCAAGTTGTTGAAGAGCAACAACGCGACGATGCCCAGCGCGGCGGTGGCCCAGAAGAACGCCAGCCAGAAGCGCCCGCGCGTCCACACCGGCTTGCGGGGCACCAGCTCGCGATCGAGCTCCTCATCTTGCTTGCGGCGGATGATCCGAAGCCCGACCAGTCGCTCGTAGCCAGTGAACCCGACCAGCACCAGCCGCAGGACCAGCAGGCCCAGCGAGATCGCCCCGACCCAGCCCGCGATCTCGACGGGCGGCGGCGCGTCGCGCCACAGCAAAACAGGCGTCCCGAGCGCGAAGAGGTACAGAACGAGGAGCGCGGGATGTTCGCGGACCTCTCCGCGAGAGCCGGCGATCAGTGAGCGCCATGGGCCACGGCGCCCGGTGCCCAGCGAGCGCTGATCCGCGCTGGACGGTGCTGGGGGCTTTTTTGCTGCGTCGTCCAAGCTTCGTCCGAGCGTTTTGCTGACGCTACTTCTCCGCTTCGGGCCGGTCAAATGGCTCACGCACTCGCTGCTCGGGCACCGCTCGCGCACCTGCACATCGGCGCGCTTCGCCGAGCTGCAGATTCGTCATTCCGCCAACGCCCAATCCTTGACAGCAAATCCGGGCGCGGGCTACGCTCCGCAAGTTCTCGTCCGGAGCACTTCATGTTGAAGAGGCTGCTTTGCTCGTCCGCTCTGGTGGCGCCCTTCCTCGCCGCCCTCTTCCTTTCAAGCGAGGCACGAGCAGGCAAGTACGACATCGACCTGGCGCCACTGGCCCAGATCAACGACGACGGCACCATCACGCAGGACAACGCTGCGTTCCGCTCGCTGGCCTCCGAGGTCGGCGTGCTGATGGCTCCCAAGGTCGTCGACCCTGCCGACTCGCTCGGACTGTCGGGCTTCGCCGTCTCCGCCGACATCAGCGTCAACACGCTGACCGGCGACGCGGCGTACTGGCAGGACACCACGCGCGGCAGCCCGAACAACGTGGCGCCGACGCTGCAGGTGATGGGTCGCAAGGGTCTGTGGCCGGGGCTCGAGGTCGGCGCGGGCGCGACTCACCTGTTCGACAGCCGCATGTGGACGCTGGCCGGCTACGGCAAGCTCTCGCTGCACGAAGGCTTCCACCACTTGCCGATCCCCTCGATCGCGCTGCGCGGCATGTTTGCCCGGCTGCTCGGGTCGAAGGATCTCGACATGACGACCATCTCGGTCGGCGCGTCGCTGTCCCACGTGTTCGGCATCGGCAGCACCTTCAACATCACGCCCTACGCCGGCTACGACGCGCTGCTGGTGTTCGCGCGCACCGGAGTCATCGACGCCACGCCCGACCACGACGAGTTCTCCGAAGGTCCGCTCGCCTGCAACAACGGCGACCCGACCTGCGTGGTGAGCTCGGAGTTCGTGTTCCGCAAGCAGGACGTGATCCTGCGCCACCGGCCCTACGTCGGCATGCGCTTCATCTTCAGCGTGCTGCGCGTCGGCATCGAGGCCATGTTCGTGCCGGGTGGCGGCTCGAGCTCCGACATCCCGATCCCAGCCGCAGCTGGCGGCGGCACCGAGACCGTCACCGACGGCTCGGGCTTCCAGCAGCAGTACACGCTGTCGTTGGGGCTCGACTTCTGATCACGAGTTCGGAAAGCAAGAGGAGTTCGTCTTGATCATCGCGTGCCCCGAGTGCACGAGCCCGTTCGAGGTCGCCGACGGTCACATCGCGCCGCTCGTTCAGGTCGAGTGCCCGTCTTGCAACTTCCGCATGATCCTCGACTTCGAGGCGGCGAACGATGTGTCGCTGCGCGAGGAGGGCATGGCGCTGGCGCAGGGCTTCCGTGACGCGGCGAGCTATCGCCTCGCCGTTGGAGCTGGGCACGTCGTCTACTCCGGTGCGGGCGCAGCCACCTCGGGCGCCGAGCGGCCGAGCTTGCGCGCGGTCCCGGACGACCGAGGGGCCGAGCCGACGCCGGTCGCTCAACCAGTCGCGCCCGAGCCTGCGCCCGTTCGTCAGCCGCCGGTCGAGCCGCCGATCGAGAAGCCGCCGATCCGCCAGCCGGTCGTGCAGCCGACGGTCGAGGAGCCGCTGGTCGCCGAGCAACCGCAGCTCGAGCTCGCCGAGCCTGAGCTCGACAAGCCGCCGGTTCGTCATCCGCCCGAGCGGCGCGCACGGGCGACGCTGATTGCCCACACACCTCCACCGCCGCGTCCCGTGGTCGCGCCGCCCGAGCCGGTCGTGCAGCCGACCACGCAGGTCGAGGCCCAGGTCGAGACCCACGGCGACAACCTCGACTTGGACGTCGACGTCGACGAGCCCGAGGTCGCCCAGCCGGAGATCAGGCAGCCGGAGATCAGGCGGCCGGAGCCTGCCGAGCCTCCGCGGCCGGAGCCCACGGTCACCACGACCAAGCCGTCCACCTCCGATGAGTCGCGGCCCGAAGAGGCCGACGAGGGCAAGGTCAAGGACACCGGCAAGCGCAGCCCCGCTCGCACCGTCGTCACGCTGCTGCTCTTGTTGATCCTGCTCGCGGTCGGCGGAGCGATGGTGTGGTCGTTGATCACGACCGGACACCCCTATCAGAAGCTGCTCGAGCTCAGCGGTCTGGCCGCGCCGCAGGACGCCAAGTCGAACGACAAGGGCGACGGCAAGGCCGACAACAAGGCCGACGCGAAGTCCGACGAGCAAGCCGACGGCTGACTCGGTTGCGTGGCTCGCTTGCGTGGTGGGGACTCGTCCCCCACCCTCACCAGGTGCAGGCAGAGTTGGATGATGCCCACGCCGTTGCCCGACGGCTGGCGGTGTTGCCCGAGCCGGCCATGCGCGTGGCGGCCTTGTGCGAGCAGCTGATCGCGCGCGAGCCTGACGAAGCCGCGTGGTTGCTCGACGCGCTGGCCACGATCGGCCGCGCCGGCGGTCCCCCCTACGATCTCAGCCTGCTCGCCGCGATCGAGCTGGCCGGCAGCGATCGGCTCCCCTACCCCACGCGCCGCGCCATCTACGAAGCCGCCGAGCGGCTCGGGCTCGCCTCGTGCCGCGAGCTGCTCTACTCGAGCGAGAGCACCACGCTGGACGAAGACGCTGCAGCCCCGCGCGCGCTGACCCCCGGCACCCGACCCTTGACGCTCGGCGAGCGCAAGAGCCTCGCGCGGACCTGGAAGCGCGACGTGATCGAGCGGCTGCTCGCCGATCCGCACGTCGACGTGGTCGAGCTGCTGCTACGCAACCCGCGATTGACCGAGAACGACGTGCTGCGCATCGCCACCGCGAGGCGTGCGAGCGCGGCCGTGCTCGAGCTGATCTTGCACGCCGAGCGCTGGAAGGTCCGGCCCCGCGTGCGTCGAGCGTTGCTGCGCAATCCCAACCTGCCCGAAGCCGCCGCAGTGCGCTTGGTCGGCCTGCTCAACCGTACTGATCTGAATGAGCTCGATCGCGATCACACGCTACCGACCAGCGTCGCCCAAGCCATCCACCGCCGCCTCCATCCGCTGCTCTGACCGAGATTCAAAGGCCCCGAGCGAGCAAAGCGAGCGGCGCAAACCACCCGCACTACCACCAACGCCCGCAGCACTGAGATCAAAAGACCCCCACCGGGGGTCACCACGCGCGATGGCAAACTACGAACCCCGAGCGAGCAAAGCGAGCGGCGCAAACCACCAACGCCCGCGGGGGGCTAGACGGTAGTTTTCTTCTCGGCGTTGCCGGTCGGAGTGACGTCGATCTCCGACGGCTTGGGCCGCGGAAGCGCAGCATCGGCTCCCGGCTCCTCGTCGTCCTCGTTGATCGACTTCATCTCCTTCTTGAAGCCCCGGAGCATCTGGCCGACGCTCTTGCCCAGCTGCGGGAGCTTGGAAGGGCCGAAGATGAGCAGGACGATCAGCACGATGACGGCGATCTCTGCCGGGCCGAGGGTGAAACCCAGGAGCATGGGGAGACGGTAGTCCTCTTCAAGGCGGTTTGCTAGCGTGGCCCCGATGGACCCGCTCACACCGCCGAGCTCGCATGGGCGGGTGCCCCGCGACGTCGTGACTGACGATTGTCGCGATCGAGCCTTCGACGTCACGAATCGCAGGATCTCGCGCACGGGGCGCTGCATCGCGCTGAGTGTCGCGCTGTGCCTGAGCTCGAGTCTCACGCTCGCCGGGCCGCCGATCGACTCGAGCGTGGCCCCGTCCGGCAAGGAGCAGATCGGGCCGAGCTGGGATCCCGATCGTGCCGTGTGGGCCGACGCCGAAGCTCGCCAGCGCGTGCGTGGGGATCGACCCGAGAACGCCTCGATCCACATCGCCTACGCGGCGCCCGAGCAGCGCTGGGACGACGAGCTGCGCCGCGAGCTGATCGGCTTCGAGGACGCAGCGTTCCCGGAGGGTCAGGCCCCGCGCAAGACCATCGTCGACAAGCCGCCCGAAGCGTGGATGAGCCAGCTCGAGCTGCCGGACATCCCGGTGCGCTGGAACCAGCAAACCATCGAGTACCTGCGCTTCTTCAAGGATGACCCCAAGGGCCAGCGCATGATCGCGGCGTGGCTCAACCGCATGGGTCGCTATGAAGCACGGCTGCGGGCGATCCTGGCCGAGGTCGGCGTGCCCGAGGATCTCGTCTATGTGGCGATGATCGAGAGCGGCTTCGATCCCAGCGCCCAGTCCTCGGTCGGCGCAGCGGGCATGTGGCAGTTCATGGAGCCGACCGGTCGAGTGTACGGGCTCGACACCGACTACTGGACCGACGATCGCCTCGACTTCGAGCGAGCCGGCTACGCGGCTGCCACATACCTGGCCGATCTCAAGACTCGCTTCGGCACCTGGGAGCTCGCGCTCGCGGCCTACAACGCCGGCTACGGCCTGGTCGTGCAGAGCATCCGGGCCAACAACACCAACAACTACTGGGCGCTGAGCGAGATCGAGAACGCGCTGCCGCGGCAGACCGTCAACTACGTGCCCAAGATCCTCGCGGCCGCGATCGTCGGCCACAACCGTGACGCGTTCAAGGTCACCGGCAAGCCCGAGCCGCGGCTCGATCTGATCGAGGTCAGCGTCGCGGCCGGCAC
>DATLLB010001020.1:0-3266 GCA_035538075.1 Enhygromyxa sp. | reverse complement strand
GAGGTGCGCAACCTCGCGAGCGGCGAGGCGATCGCTAGCGACGAGGAGTGCTTCGGTGAGGACTTCGTCGCTTCGCTGGGGACGATCGAGATCGATCCGCTCGCGGGGCTCAACCTCGAGTGCAGCAGCCAGCCGTACGTGTGCAGCATCGTCGATGACGCCTGGGATGCGCGGGCGTGCGATCCCTATGAAGGATGGGAGCCGGGCGATGGCGATGGCGACGGCGATGGGGACGGCGATGGCGATGGCGATGGCGACGGTGATGGGGACGGCGACGGCGATGGCGACGGCGGCACGGAGGGCGGTGAGCCGGGGGTCGATGGTGCGAACGGCGACGGATGCAGCTGCAGCACCGAATCGCAGCCGGGAGCACCGCTCGCCGCTGCGGGATTGCTGCTGCTGCTCGCGCTGCCGCGTCGCCGTCGGCTCAGGTGACCGTCACGCGGCCGCCGTGGGACATCTCGCTGCGTAGACGGACGACGCCGCGCCGCTTGTCGCCCATCAGGCGGCCGGAGATCTCGAAGGTCAGCACCAGCGGGTCATCGCTCGGCACCGTTCGCACGGACACGTTGCGCAGGCGCGGCTCGTACTTGGCGATCGTCGCTCGGATGCTGCGCTGCATGATCTGCGCTGCGGCCGGGAAGTCGTGGATGATGTCGACGAGATCGACCACGCCGAAGCCCTCGGCCGAGACCGCGTCGCCCAGCCGCGTGTTGAGCAGCGCCTGGAGGTTGCCGACGATCAGCTCGACCTCGTCGGCCCCGCGCGTCGCCTCGCCGGTGATGCGGGACAGGATGCCTCGGGCAGCCATGCGCGCCTCGATGATGCCAGGATCAATTGAGCTTGACCATCGCGCCCGAGACCGAGCAGACACCGCTCGCAGACACGTCGACCTTCCCACCGGAGACCGAGACCCCAGCCGCGGCGGCCTCGACCGATCCACCGCCGCCGGCCAGCGTCGCGGTCGGGGCGGTGACGGTGGCCTTGCCCGCGCCGCTGACGGTCGCGTCGCCGTCGAGCAGCACCGAGCTGCCGCCGGCCGAGGACATCAGCGCGTTGGCGTCGAGGAACACCGTGCCCTTGCCGCTCGCGGACATCAAGGCGTTGGCGTCGAGGAACACGGTGCCCTTCCCGGCCGCCTGCACCAACGCGTTGGCGTCGAGGAACACCGTGCCCTTGCCGCTCGCGGTCATCAGGGCGTTGGCGTCGAGCACGATCAACGCCTTGCCACCGGCGGCGAGCGTGATCGTGTCGGGCGTCATCATGATCATCGAGCCGCCGCAGGTCAGCTTGATGTGGGTGGGCGCCTGGACCTCGATGGTGTTGGACGCGTCGATCTTGTAGTCGCCGGTGATGCCGAGCTTGCTGCCGTTGACGCCGGAGTTGCCTTCTCCCCCGAGAATTGTGACCGCCTGCGATCCCTTGATCGTGACCGTGCGATTCTTGTCGACGGTCATGGTCTGCTCGCCGCTGACCGACTCGCTCTGATCGCCGCCGATCGTCTGCGACTGGTTGCCGTCGACGCTGTTGGTCTGGTTGGCGTGGACGGTGGTCGAGTGATCGTTCTCGACCACTTCGTTGTAGTCCTTCTGCGCGTGGACGAAGATCTCCTCGCTGCCGGCCGCGTCCTCGAAGCGCAGCTCGTTGTAGCCGTCGCTGTCGGGTGAGCTGCGCGTGCGGATCGTGCTCTGGGTCTTGTTGTCGGGCACGCCGACGCTGATCGCGTTGTCGCCGTTGTAGACGCAGCCGATCACCATCGGCTGATCGGGGTTGCCCTCGAGGAACTCGACCAGCACCTCCATGCCGATGCGCGGCAGGAAGAAGGTGCCGAAGCCGGGCCCGGCCCAGTTGTGGGCCACGCGGATCCACATCGAGGTGTCGTCGGTCAGCGCGTGCTGGCGGTCCCAGTCGAAGCGCACCTTGATGCGGCCGTGCTCGTCGGTGTGGATCTCCTCGCCGTCGGGCCCGGTCACGATGCCGGTCTGCGGCCCGTAGATGCGCGGCCGCGGGGTCACGCGCGGCGGCCGAAAGGGCTTGTTGGAGTCGAACACCAGGCACTCGAAGCGGTTCTGGTAGCGCGGGCCCGAGCCGGCCTCGCCCATCATCACCTCGGGACACTCGCCGACGTGCACGACTCGGCGCAGCAGGTACTCGCGATCCATGTCGGCGCGCTGATGCTCGACGACCGCGAACTTGCGGCCCGGTCCAAAGCCGCTGACGTTGCCGAAGCCACGCGCGATCTTGTCGCGCTGCGTACGGTGGACGAGCTTGCGGACGGTGCGGGGATCGGGGTCGGGCTCGACGAAGCGACCGTGGTGGTAGACCTCGCGGCGGAGCCCGCGATCGTCGACGTCGGACTCGCCGTCGATCGGCGCGTTGGCCTCGACCGGCTCGACCGGGGTCAGCCAATCGAACACGCGCTGATAGACCGCCGTGGAAGTCAGCTCGCGGGTCCAGTCGAGGAACTGCAGGCTCTCGACCTCGGCGTTCTCGGCTCGGTCGACGATGATGTGCAGCTCGGGCGAGTCATCGAGCGTCGCGATGTCGACGACGTTGTCGTTGCTGTCCTCGAGCACCATGACCTCTTTGTGGTCGCCGCTGTCATGGTCGAACCAGTACGTGATGCCCTCCTCCTCGAGCAGGCGGCTGACGAAGTCGAGGTCGCTCTCGTGGTACTGAACGATGTACTCGCGGGGCTCGTAGGTCGCGGTGAGGTTGACGGTCAGCTGCCGGTCGTAGTCCGCGAACGCGGCCTCGAGCACCTCTTGCACGACGTCGGCGACGCTCACGTTCTGCCACAGCCGCGTGTCGACGCGCTGGCCGAGCAGGTGCAGGACCGGGACGACCTCGACGCGGATCTGCAGGCGATCGTCGCTGACGCCGATGAACTCGACCAGGTGGATGACGCCGCGGATCGTGCGGACGAGGCTGTCGCGGTCGATGGTCAGCTCGAGGTTGGCACCGAGCATCTGCTCGGTGTCGGCCGCGAGATCCTCGGTGACGAGCTCGAGCTCGAGCAGGTACGGCTCGGACAGCGCCTCGCTGAAGTGCATGCGTCGCACCATCCAGTGGGCATCGGGGCCGTCCTCGACCGCGACCGTGTAGTTGGTCTTGGGCAGCGCCTGCTCGCCCGCGACGATCTCGGTCACCGCCTCGACGGCCGCGGCCGCAGCAGACTGCATGCCTGCACTCGCAACCTCCGGCGGTGCACCCATCGACTGCGCCGCCGCTTGAGCTGCAGCCGGAGCGGCGGCCGCAGCTGCAGC